>CAYHED010000051.1:0-9467 GCA_964355615.1 uncultured bacterium | reverse complement strand
ACGGCCGATCCCTGTTCCTTTCCCCCCTCCTCAAACACATTCTTGAAGAGAAATCTCTATAACAGGTATGCTGAGGGGCATCTAACGGGCGGGTCTATGGCTTTGAGTCTTCTCTATATCTTATTTGCCATCTTGGGACTCGGGTTCCTCGTCTTCATCCATGAGCTCGGCCACTACTGGGTCGCTCGCAAAAAGGGGATGAAAGTCGAGGCGTTCTCCATCGGCTTCGGCCGTCCGATCTACACTTGGGAGCGAGATGGCGTTCAGTGGCGCATCTGCTGGCTCCTCTTTGGCGGCTACGTCAAGATCATCGGGATGCAAAAAGAGGGGAGCCAGGAGCCCTACGAGGTTCCTGAGGGGTACTATTCCAAGAGCCCCTTAGCGCGGATTCAGGTTTCTCTCGCCGGCCCTTTAGTCAATATCGTTTTCGCCTTTCTCGCTTTTGGCGCGCTCTGGCTCTTGGGCGGCCGGGACAAGCCTTTTTCCGAATTCACCCATCACATCGGTTGGGTCGATCCGAACTCCGCCCTCTATCAGGAAGGAGTCCGTCCAGGAGATGTCCTTCAGACCTATGACGGCAGGCCGTTTCAAGGATTTAAAGATCTCTTGCTAGCTTCGGTAATGAAAGACAAGGCCGCTCAAATCGAAGGGTATAAAGTCGACTATTTGACCGGTACTCGTAGCGAATTTGACTACACACTGGCCACTTATACTAATCCGAATTCTCCAGAGAATCAATTCCGCACCATCGGCATTCTCTCTCCCGCTCAGTACATGATTTTCGATCCTCAAAAGGGGTTTGGCGGCCCGACCGAAAGTGGCATGCAACCAGGCGACCGGATCCTTTGGGTCGATGGCGAGGTTGTTTTCTCTCCGCAGCAACTGAGCTCTTTGACCAATGAGTCGTCTGCATTCCTCACCGTCAAGCGAGGAACAAAAGTATTCCAGACAAAAGTCCCTCGCGTTCAATTGGAAGAGCTCCGGCTCACCCCTCCTGAAAGGGGAGAAGTCGACGACTGGCAGCACGAAGCGGGCTTGAAAGGACGTCTCCAAGATCTCTACTTCCTTCCCTACAACATCTCTCCAACATTGGTGGTCGAAGGGCAGATGGAGTTCATCGATGAGGCCGACCAGGCCAAGGCATTTGGCCACTGCCAACGATGCACCTACTTCACCCCACTCCAAGAAGGGGATCGGATCCTCGCCATCGATGGGACTCCCGTCCAAACGGCCTTTGAGCTCCTCGATCGGATCCAGGTGCGGCGCGTCCTCATCATTGTGGATAGAAACCCTTCCGCCACAGGCACGGTTGCTTGGAACCGGGCTGACCAAAGTTTTGCCGATTTCAGCTCTCAGGACCTCGAAGCCATGGTCGCTAGGATGGGGACAGATCAACCTCTGTTTGATGCGGGAACACTCCGATTGCTCAAGCCCATTGTCCCCAAACCCTTGATGGAATTGCCGCTCAGCGCTGCGCAAAAAGCCCTTCAAGCCGGCGAATTTGCCCGCATCAAAGCGGAGATTGAAAAAATCCCCGAGGGACAAGCTCGCTCCGACGCCCTCCGGCAACTGGAAACCCAAGAAAAACGGCTCATGCTCGGACTGAGTTTTCGAGACCGAGTCGTCCGCTATAATCCAAACCCCTTCGTCCAGTTTGCTGACTCCTTTAAGGACATTGCACGCACCCTATCAGGTCTTGTTTTTGGGGGTATGAGCTCCAAGTATCTTGCCGGTCCCGTTGGGATGATTCAAATCGCGCAGCAAAGCTGGGAACTCGGCGTCAAAGAGGCCCTCTTCTGGATGGCAGTGATCAGCCTCAACCTCGGGCTGCTCAACCTGCTCCCCATCCCCGTTCTCGACGGAGGGCATATTGTCTTTGCCCTGTATGAATCTGTGACCAAAAAACGGATCAAGGCAAAAACGATGGAACGGCTCATCATTCCCTTTCTTGTTCTCTTAGGTCTGTTCTTTTTGTACGTGACGTACCACGACCTGGCACGCCTCTTTTCCCGCTTCTTCTAGAGAGTTGTGACAAGATATGTAAAAGGGGGGCTCTGATGAGAGCCCCCCTTTTAAGACTATTTTTTATTTGGGTTGGGTCCAAGGGGAAGGGGTGGCTGCAATAATGATGTTTTTGGAGTAGCGGCAGCGGCTGAGAAGGAGCGACTTAGAGACATTGGTGGCCGGACTGGGTATTCAATCATCAACTGGATCTTCTGAAGTACTTTTGTCAGGTTTTGTTCCTCTTCCGCGGCAGATAAAAGGGTGACAGAGGTGGGGGCAATAGGCCGACTCCCTTTTCCAGCTTCGCTGGCCGCCTTTTCCCACGCTTCTCGTACCTCGTTTAATTTCGCATTGACGCGGGGCCAAGTGCCTCCTGCAATTTTGGGGAGAGAACCTTGGACGGAACCCACAAGCCCAGCGGAAACGCCCGCTTCTGTCAGGGCCTGCTCCAACACAGTTTTGGTCGCTTCCCAAGTAGGACAAAGACGCGAGTCAAATAGGTTTCGCATTCTCGTTTCAAGGAGCTCAACAGCGAGCTTTGCCGTTGCGGCCGTTGTTTTATAGGCCTCTGTCATCTCTTCTTGCATCGGGGCGCACTCGATCTCTGCTTTCGTATTTCTCCAGATTTTACCTGCTCGCTCAGCGCTCTGAATTGCTGCACAATCCTCGATGACGGGTTGTAGCTTTTTGAACAATTCAACAGGAGGCTCGGGGTTTAAGCGCTGAAGATCTAGAAAAGCGCTACACTGCTCAGAAGCTTTTCTTGAACGTTCTGACAAATTTTCCCATTCAGAAATCTTGTCTACACACTCCACCGCCCTGATTTCGAGCGCTTGTGAAAGTGTGAAGGGGGGAGGTGTTATGATCAATGCTGCCATAAAATAATATCCTTGGTTAATCGTGTTTATTAGGTTTGAGTTTATTTACAAGCTGTGTGAGTTCATTAGATAGATCGTTGAGTTTTCCTATCTCGGCTTTGACAGAGATCTTGGGAAGATCCTGGAGGGTTTCTAGGGGTTTCTGAGGAGGGGTAGGGGGTGTGTTTAGAAGGGCGCGGGCAAGGTAAACACGGGTCCCAATAACACGCTGGGCGAGTTCCGTCCAGCTGAGGGGTTTCTCCAGTTTTTCATAGGCGTGTTGGAGGCTTTCGTTGAAGGAATCTTGACATAAGGATAACCGTTGCAGCGACTGGGCGCGAAGGCCCTGCGCTAGATCGAAGAGAGACTGTAGAGGCGTTAGGCAACAAGCTTCCATAGTGGAGATGTGGCGGGCGGTGAGATTGATTGGCACTCCCGCATCGCGTAGGTACTCACGCTCT
Organism: uncultured bacterium; assembly: GCA_964355615.1. Lineage (GTDB taxonomy): Bacteria > Chlamydiota > Chlamydiia > Chlamydiales > SM23-39 > CAIVVG01. Next base: position 6,145 of record CAYHED010000051.1, on the reverse strand, counting down.
TCTGGGGTATATCTGGGAAAACTGTTGGATCGTTTTAGGACAAACCGAGCATAGGTTGTCAGGGCCAAAACTTCATTGTCCAGTGCCTGCATCTTTAGATAGGTAGCTACACGCTCCTGCATGGTTTCTTTCAATTTATTGGACTGATATTTACATGCATCTGCGAGAGCTGTTGGCCAGATATTGGTTTGCAGTGCTTCCACCTGTCTAAGGAGTCTTGGGTAGTCTCGCTCAAAGAGTGTTGCAAATTGTGCAATCCGCTCGGAGTGCGTGAGGGTTCTTCGTTCTGTTGGTACTGCTGCGATTGCGGCCGCCATAGGTTGCTCCTTTACGTTGAAGCCAAAGTGTGTACCATAAAATTTAAATTTTAGGGAAACAAAATCTTTAAACTACTGAACAGCACCCATCTCTGGCAGATTATTGAACAAATAGTTAAAATATAGTATATATAGTTATATGTTTAGAATTATTTGCTTATTTACATGCTCGTGTTTATTTGCAAATACTTATGTTGATATTTCTGAGCAGGTGGTTGAGTACCGGTTGCGGGACAACCAGTATGCGGTGATCGTCGTTCAGGATGGGATCCCTCTTGAGGTGGCGCGTCAAAGAGCGCGTCAGAGGGCTGCGGAGGTGGCTTTTGAGACGGGGTGCCGTTACTACGTCGTTGAAAGGGAGATGCAAACGGAAGTGATTCGTTCAGAGAGGCCTGAGAAGCAGGGGTTTTTTGGGGATATGTATCAAGAGTTGCTGATTGAAGAAGAGTTCCACAAGGATCGGCTATCTACCGATGGCACTGCCAATGAGGGGCGTTACGCGGCCTTGAGGCTGGTGTTTTCTTGTCACAAAGAAAAACCCCAAGGAACAGCTGCCATTGACATCTGTACCTTGGGGCAATGTCCCTAGAATCTATTTCTTCTCTTCGTCGAGCACTTCAGCTTCTTCAAGGTCTTCTTTGCCTTGGGTTTGAGCTGTAGGGCCTGCTTGAGTTTGAGCGCCTGCTTTGGAGAGCTCTTCGCCGATTTTCTGCATATGTTCTTGCAGGGCAGCGGTTTTCGCTTTGATGAGGGCTTCATCTTGCCCTTCGAGCGCTTTTTTCAGAGCGTCGATGTGGCTTTGGATGTCAGAGACAACCGGGGCGGGCAATTTGTCTTTGTACTCACTGAGCGACTTTTGAGCGCGGAAGGCGAGAGAGTCGGCTTCATTGCGCACTTCGACCGCTTCCTTGCGCACTTTGTCTTCTGCAGAGTGGAGTTCGGCTTCTTTCACTTTCTTCTGGATTTCGGCATCGGTCAGGCCGGACTTAGCTTCGATCCGGATCTTTTGCTCTTTGCCAGACTGTTTGTCTTTTGCAGAGACGTGGAGGATACCGTCCGCGTCGATGTCAAAAGCCACTTCGATCTGCGGTGTGCCGCGAGGAGCAGGAGGGATATCGGAGAGGTCGAACCGGCCGATTTCCTTGTTGTCTTTGGCCATAGGGCGCTCTCCTTGGAGAACGACGATGGTCACAGCGGGCTGGTTGTCGCCTGCTGTAGAAAAGACCTGCTTTTTCTGCGTTGGGATCGTGGTGTTTCTCTCGATGAGGGGAGTCATCACGCCGCCCAAGGTCTCGATACCGAGAGTCAAGGGGACGACATCGAGGAGAAGAACGTCTTTAACGTCTCCTGCGATGATTCCGCCCTGAATCGCAGCGCCGATGGCGACCGCTTCATCGGGGTTGACCCCTTTATGGGGTTCTCTGCCGAAGAGTTCTTTTACTTTTTGCTGCACAGCTGGCATACGGCTCATTCCGCCGACGAGGATCACTTCGCCGATATCGTTTGCAGAAACGCCTGCATCTTTCATCGCTTTTAAGCAGGGGGCTGCTGTCCTTTCGATGAGGTTGTGGCAGAGGTTTTCCAGTTGAGCGCGGGTGAGTGTGAGGGCCAAGTGTTTAGGGCCGCTCGCATCCATCGTGATGAACGGTTGGTTGATCTCGGTAGTCATGACGCCAGAGAGCTCGATTTTGGCTTTTTCGGCCGCATCGCGCAGTCTTTGGAGAGCCATTTTGTCTTTAGAAAGATCGACACCGGTCTCTTTTTTGAATTCTTGGAGGATCCACTGGATGATCGCATTGTCAAAGTCATCGCCGCCCAAATGAGTATCTCCATTGGTTGCGAGCACTTCAAAGACGCCATCGCCAATTTCGAGGACTGAAATATCAAACGTTCCGCCCCCTAAGTCGTAAACCGCGATCTTCTTGTCTGTTTTTTGCTTATCCAGGCCGTACGCGAGAGCCGCAGCTGTCGGTTCGGGGATGATCCTCTTGACGTCGAGACCTGCGATGCGCCCTGCATCTTTGGTCGACTGTCTCTGCGAGTCGTTGAAGTAGGCAGGAACGGTGATCACAGCCTCGGTCACTTTTTCTCCGAGATAGCTCTCAGCCGCCTCTTTCATCTTGATCAAGATTTGTGCGCCCGCTTCTTCAGGAGAGATGATTTTTCCATCGATCTCAAAGACCACGTCGCCGTTGCTGTTTTTCGTCACTTTGTAGGGAATATTGGTCAGCTCAGACTGCACTTCAGAGTATTTACGTCCGATGAAGCGCTTGCTGGAATAAATCGTCTTGTCTGGGTTGGTCACCAACTGTCTTTTGGCAGGGACGCCGACTAAGCGCTCATTGCCTTTGTAGCCGATGATGGAAGGAGTGGTTCGCCCCCCTTCTGCGTTAGGGATCACAACTGCTGTACCGCCCTCCATGATGGAGACGCAGGAGTTAGTAGTCCCAAGGTCAATGCCAATGATTCTTCTTTTTTGTGCCATGATTTCTTTCCTTATAAGTTAGTTTCAGCAGTTTCTGCTGGGATCTCTATTTTTTGTGGATGTTTTGCCACTTTGACCCGCGCAGGGCGAATGACCCTCGACGAGCTCTTGTAGCCCTTTGTAAACTCGTGGAGGATCGCTCCGTCCGCCTGCTCGGTCGTCTCAATGATCTCGACCGCATCGTGGAACTCAGGATCGAAGCTATTTCCTTCTGAGTGGAAAGCGACGATTCCGTGGTTGTGGAGCACCTCTTTAAATTGGGCTAGGATCATCTCAAATCCAAGCGCCCAGTTTTTTACATCCCCCGTTGCGCTCGACGCAAACCGAAGGGCGTTTTCAAAATTGTCAATCGCAGGGAGGAACTCAGAGATGGCATTTTCGATGCCAAAACGGACCATTTCCTGCTTTTCCTTCTGGATCCGCTTGCGCATATTTTCCGCTTCTGCAAGCGCACGCAAGTACTTATCTTTCCAGTTTTCTTCTGTTTCTACCACGGGGGGTACGGCTATTTCTTCTGTCATATATCTCTCGGTGGTTGGTTTTCCAACAGGATCGAACCCTTTGGTTGCCTGAAGGTGATTTTAAATTGGTACATTTGCTGCGTGAGCGCCTGACTGAGTTGTTCGCTGAACGCCTGCGCTAACCCAAAAAGATTCCGGTAGGGGAGTCTCGTGGGGCCAAGAAGGGCAATCGCCCCTGCAATGGTCTGGTTGATCCGGTAAGGGATTGCAATGATCGCACATTCTGATTCTTTCGGTATAAAGGCGCCCAGCTCATCGCCGATCCAACAACTTAATTTCTCTTTTTTAGAGCACTCTCTCAAGAAAAGGCGCATCTGGTTCGAGTCCTCGAGGAGCGCCAAGCTACTCGTCAATGCGACCGCATCGTTGAACTCAGGATACACAAGCAGTTTAGACAAACCCGTTCGGATCACATCTTCGGTTGTGAAGTTCGCGTACCCCACTACATGGCGCACCATGATCTCATTGTAAATTCTCTGAGCCATCTTGACTTCCGCCTCGTCGCGGAAAAGGGGCTTTTCCCCCTGATTCATCCGCCAGCGAAAGTACTCCTCCACACTCCGTAAAAAAGGCGCTTCCACCGGCCGGTCCACATACAGCGTCTCCGTCCGGATCAACCCAAAATGGGTAATGAGCACAGACAGCAACTTGGTCAGGTCGAGCTGGATCAGCCGGATATCTTGAACAAAGTCTTGATCGAAGCGAGGCGCAGAAACAAAGACCGCGCACTGAGTCACCTCGCTAAAGGCCTCTGCGGCCCTGTAAAGCGTCGCCGCCACCTCACGGCTCTCAGCACTCAGACGGCTCGTTAAAAACTCCTCTTGGGCCTTTTCTACTACCCCCTGATCCTGGTACGTGTCGGCATAAAGGCGTAACGCCTTGGCCGTCGGAACCCGTCCCCCCGAAGTGTGAGGCTGCTTTAAGTAGCCCAGCTCTTCCAGCTTGGCGAAGTAGTTCCGGATCGTGGCAGAGCTCAAGGACTCAAAGCCATTTTCCTGAAGCGTCTGAGAACCAATAGGTTTGCCCGTCTTCAGAAAGAGCTCGATGAGCCCCAGCAAGGTCGCCTGCTCCCGATCGGTCTTGGGGAGCTTCTTCGCAGGGAGTGATTTGAGCGATGTTGTTTTCATATCTACCACCGGATTATATCAAAGATGGGTATTTTTTAGCAATCTTTTGTGTCGACTGCTGATTCGATGTTGTAAGTGTCAGAGGATTAGTTTGTTAGGATGTATTTTTGGAAGGAACTCTTCGACGGGGCAACAGAGAATATCCCTTTGTTTGAGGCGGTGCTTGCCCCGATAAAGGAGGAGAGGGGTCACTTCAGGGTAGTCTTCCCTAAAGGCCTCTAAACTGTGAAAATCGGCAGGGTGGACGTTGGTTCCATTTTTCACCTCGATCGCCAAAAAGCGCTCGGGACCTGAAAGGATAAAATCGACCTCCAGCTGAGAGCTCGTTCTCCAAAAATTGAGCTGGTAGGCACCCTTCTGCGCATCTACCCAAGCTTTAAGGTGCTGGGCGACGAGCCCCTCGAGAGCCAGCCCCTCTTGTTCCGTTTTAGGGTCGTAGAGAGCTTGCGGGCGCAAAGAGCCGTAGACACCAGCATCGAACAGGTAAAACTTGTTGTGCGCGGAAAGAGCTCTTTTCGCTCTCCGGCGAAATACAGAAAGCTGAAAAGCGAGCATGAGGTCATCGAGGATCTGTAGGTAACTGTCGACCGTTTTCCTGGCTATTTGGCAATCGCGAGAAATCGTAGAGGTATTGAGGACGGAGGAGTGTGAAAAGCTCACGTTCTCGAGAAAACGGGCAAAATCTCCTACATCTCGCACAAGCCCCTCCGCCTGCACCTCCTCCTTCAAGTAAATGCCCGCATAAGCGCGCAGCACCTCATCCGGATTGAGGGCATCGCAAACAATCGGCAGCATCCCTTGAGAAAGGGCTTTTTCCAGTTTAAAGTCAGAGCCCATTTCTCCGGCAAAGAAAGGGGGCATGTGCCGCAGAAGAGCGCGCCCTCCCAATAAGTTGACCCCCTTCTGCTTGAGTTTTCTTGCGCTCGATCCCGTGAGCACGAACTGATATCCCTGTTTTTCCTCGATCAGACTGTGGACCACGTTGAGCAGTTCTGGAGTTTTTTGCACCTCGTCAATGACGACCGTCTTTTGGTCGGGCATTTCCTTCAGGATCTGTTGGAGCTTTTCTGGGTAGGCGGCAAAGAGGCGAAAGGTTTCTGGATCGAGCAAATTGACCCAATAGGCGTTGGGGTAATGGGCCTTGAGCCAGGTGGATTTCCCGGTGCCTCGAGGTCCGAAGAGGAAGTAGCTCTCCTCAGGGGGAGTGAAAAAGCGCTCATGCATCTTGCAACCTATTATGCCAAAAATGGTCCAAATTTGGCAACATGTGTTGCATTTTTCTTAAGTGCCTGGCAATAAGGCAATTGTATTTTGTGTTTATTTCTAGTAAATAAAGTGATATAATCTTTGTCTATGGCGCATTATTTGGGACTAGATAAGGTTATTTCTAATGCATATGATTGGGTCTCTTCGCCTCATTTAGAAGGACGGGAGTTCCTGAGCGGGCAGGTTGCGTTGATCGGCGCCTCTTCTTTGGAGGCTTTGAGCGATGAGCGGGGCCGAGTCCGCGACCTCTTTTTCAGTGCCCTTCCCCCTTGTGACTACGATCGGAGCCGTATTCTTGTCCGAAGTCCCCTTGAAAACATCTTGGACCCTGAGATCTATGCCGCTCATGGGGCCCCCGACCGAATCGACCCTGTGAGTGGGCGAAGAATTCATGAAACAATTGCGGAGACCCGCTTTGCCCTCCGCACG
>CAYHED010000050.1:0-9739 GCA_964355615.1 uncultured bacterium | reverse complement strand
GGAGCGACTGGGCGTGTTCAAGCCCCATATGGACAAGTTTCCCTTGGAAGACCATTACGGCGCTTCCGAAGATCGGGATGCTGTCCTTGCCGAAGTGGCCAACTCCCAATTAGACGACCTCTTGGGAACCCGAGTGGTCCCTCACACAGAGCTGCTCCGCTGTGATTTTCCAAGACTGGTCTCTGCGACGGGCAGCTACCAGTTCACGGGCAGCTACCAGTTCTATGTTGCGAACACCCCGTTTCTGGAAGAGCGTCTTCAGGGGGATAATTTCTTCGACCCCGACCACGCAGCTCTGAGACAAAGACTCGATACAGTGGCGAATAGGTCGCTCCACTTGCCGAACTTTGAAGAGTTCGCCTTCTTTGATTTGTTGACGGCCAATAACGACCGCCATTTTCGGAATACTTTGCTCAAGGCAACGGGGGAGTTGGTAGCCATTGACAATGGGAACTCTTTCCCTTGGTGTCACGACCGGAACCTTCCCTCCTATAAGATGCGCCCGCTACACTGGTTTAAATGGAGCGCGTTGCCCCACGCAGCGGCTCCGTTTTCTCAGGGGATGATTGATAAGATCAATCACCTGGATCTCGAAGGAATTCAGGCCATGCTCCGCAAGGCGCTGGTCAGCGAAGAGGTCCCGTCCTCCATCGAACGGATCCTGGGTAAGCTCCGTACCCTCCAGGATCGGTTCCGCACGATGCAGAAGTTAGCAGGCGAGGGCGCCCCCATGGCCCAGATCGCCGAGGCGATCCTCCAACTTGCGTAAAAACTTCTTTTCCCCGTAAAATTGTCCTTTCAGAAAGAGGGGATTGATGAAACGGATATGTTTAGCTATCGCAGCCCTATTCTTCGGGTTTGCGCCAAGACAGTTACCTGCGGAGGTAAAAATGGGCCAGGAGCTCTTTGACATTCAGTTGTTCATTCCTCAGATCCAAGTGGACATGAAGTATGCAACAGCAGAAAACTTCACCGGACAGGTCGTCTATACCTTTCGCGACTGCCTACTGCTCAAAGAGACGATTGTGCAGCTTGGGGCTGTTCAGGCAGAGCTGGAAACTATGGGACTGGGGCTGAAGATTTGGGATGGATTCCGACCGATGGCAGCGCAGTGGAAATTTTGGGAACTTGTTCCCGATCCGAGATATGTGGGAGATCCCAGAGAAGGGGGGAGACACACAAGAGGCACCACTGTCGACCTCACTTTGATTACGAAAGAGGGCAACGAGCTCCCCATGCCGTCTGCTTTCGACGACTTTAGTGAAAAGGCCCATGCCAATTATCAAGGAGCCACGGCTGAAGAAATGGCGAACCGCGACCTTCTTCGCACCGTCATGGAAAAGCACGGATTTGAGGGTGTTCCTACAGAATGGTGGCACTTCGACCTCGCCGGATGGGAAAATTACCCTGTTATTGACCTCGATCCTAAATAAAGCAAACTGTTATACGGTCAAGGTATAGAAAGGGGAGCAGCATGAGCAAGGTCTTAATTATCGGCGGCAATTCGGGCATTGGCTTGGCAGCAGCGGGATTATTCAGGTTGAATCACCATGAGGTGATGAGCGTAAGCCGCTCCAATCAGTTTGATTTTACCAGTGAGACAGTGGTTCGGGATTTTTTTAAAAAGCACACTGATTTTAAGCACATCATCATCACCGCAACGACCCCTTTGGTCATTGGGCCCTTTAAGGAAATTGCCCTTCAAGATGCTCGTCTGAGCTTTGAGAAATACTGGGGGATGGTGAATGTGATCCACTCCGCCGTCAAATATTCTAAGCATCTTGAGGCCATCACCTTGGTTTCAGGCGCAGCGGCCGGGAAACGAGGGGGTCCCATCACCCACTTGGCAGTGAGTTGCACCGCCGTTAACACCTTGGCAGAGAGTTTAGCTGTAGAACTCGCACCCATTCGCGTCAATGTCGTCGCGCCGGGAGTGACCGATACGCCGCTCTATGGCAAAGATCGAAGCCATTTGGCAGACTATGTTCAGGGAGATCCGTTAAAACGGGTCGCCACAGCGGAAGAGGTGGCTCAAGCCATTTACTTCGTGAGCACACATCCCCATATGACAGGAGCCATTGTGGCATGCGATGGTGGGGCCCACTTAAGGAGCTGAAAAATGTTTAAAAATTGTCTAGAGGCGCAAGAGACATTTGAGAAGTGCTGGAAAAATCCCGTCTACACGCAAATCGAGCTAGAGAATGTAGATGTGAATGGGACTCTTTCGCACTACAGGACTGATAAGTCGCTCCATTTTACTCAAGAGATGTTGTGGGATATGGAGACCAAAAAAGCGTGGAATCCAGGCCGTTATATTCCCTATGTTGTTCGTGAAGGTTCCGCAGAAGCGTGGGGAAAGCATCCATGCCCATCTACGGGGGGCGTCCTATTTGTAAGAGCCTCGCAGCAAAAGCAGTGGTTGGATCCCCAATCTTATGAGGAAGTGTACGAAGAAGTTTACGTGAACGAGAGGGAGAAACTGATCACTTTTCTGGGGGTGAAGTCCTTGCCAGGCCGACCTGGAGAATTATCGCCTCGTCAGCCGCTTTTTCACGTCCAGCACTCCGTCGTGGGTTCCAAAGATCGTCCATTCAACCGGTGGCGCATTGTCCACTTGACCCAAGCCAAAGATGAACGGTTAATCGATCTTTTCAAGGCTTTCAATGACCCCACGGTGCTCCCCGGATTCATCCGGGTTTATATTGAAAAAGATTTAGGGATATCGTTAAAAAAGTAGCACTTCCTGCCATTCGGAGATAGGGTGGTTTTCTGTATGTAATAAAAGCACTCATTGACTTTTGGTGAGTGCCTGTGTTACATATAGAAATATGAAGCAATCTAAGTATCAACACCTTCTTGGCCCGCTCCTCAAAGAGCCTATATTCAAGGCCAGTGAGGCCCGCTCTAGGGGAATCCCTCCTCGAATGCTGGCGCATTTTTGTCAGAAAGGGGTGATTGAGAGGGTCGGGCGCGGGCTATACCGGGTAACCGAAGCTTCTAGCGGAGTAAATCTTGATTTTGAAGAGCTGGTGCTCACCGCTTCGAGTATTCCTAGGGGAGTTGTTTGCCTCATTTCAGCGCTTTGCTATTATAATCTGACCGATCAGATCATGAGGGAGTATTGGATTGCCATTCCCAACACTGATAAGAGTCCGAAGCGCCCCCACACCCGCATTGTTCGAATGAGGAATATGAGTCTTGGATTAACAACTGTAAAGATGGGGAAATATGAGGTAAAAATTTTTGATCGCGAAAGAACCATTGTCGATTCATTTCGTATTTTAAGCGAAGAAATTGCTATCAAGGCTCTTCAAGCCTATTTACAACCTTCAGGCAAACAGAAGGTAGATCTGCCAAGGCTCTCAAGATATGCTAAGGCATTAAGAATCAATATTAGTTCATATGTTATGGCTTTAACAACATGACATCCGCATTCGAACAATCATTTAAAAAACGACTACGGCTCATTGCCAAGGAAAGAAACGTAACTCCTGCTGAAGTTTGGCAAAACGTCATTACAGAAAGATTTCTCGTGCGCCTGTGTCGATCGCCTTACCACTCGCATTTTGTCCTGAAAGGGGGAACGCTATTGGCTCGGTACGTGGATATCGGCAGAGAAACAAAGGACATGGACTTCACGATTCAACGACTCAGCAACGAAGTCAACGCTTTGCAGAAGACTTTTAATGATATTGTGCAAGTTGATGTGGAGGATGGGTTTATTTTTATGAATCCGGTCGTTGCTCCTCTTGAGCATTTTCATATGGAATATCCCGGCGCCCACGTCAAAATAGAGGTTCGTTTTGGCAAGGCCAAATTTCCTCTCTTCATCGATCTAGGATTCGGTGATCTGGTCCAGGTACGTGAGAAAGAGTTTTTACTTCTCTCAAGTTCCAGGGGGCCTTTGTTCGAACCGTCGTTAACGGTAAACTGTTATCCAGTGGAATTTGTGTTCGCAGAGAAGCTTGAGACAGCAATCTTTTGAGGGGCCGACAACAGCCGGATGAAAGATTTTCACGATCTCTATACTATTGTCACCTCTAGAAAAATGCTGAATGAGAAAGATGCTGCAAAAGCAATTCGTGTGGTATTTGATCACCGCAAGACACCTATTCGATTGCCGATGCAGTTCGATGTTTCAGCACTCGAAGCATTGCAGCAGCACTGGGGACGTTATCGCCATTCTGCGGCACTTACAAAGGTCCTGCCCGAGCAGATCGAAGAAGTAATAGCAGGGATTAATAAATTGATTGATAGAATCATACGGGTAGTAATCGGGCCGTGATATCAGAAATAAAAAACTACGGCAACACGTATTGGCTTTTTTTAGATGGGGATAACTTCCCAGCAAGTACCGTTGTGATGAAAATGGACGAGGGCTGAATTTCTGAGCTTGAGATCTGAACTACGCAAAGGCATTCCAAGGATTGTCAAGAGCGTTCCGTAGACAAAACCGTGAGCGACAAAAAGGAGGTTCCCCTCATACGTGCTCAACCATCTATTAAATGAATGGGCAATTCTGGTCGTAAAGGCAAGCTTTGATTCCCCGCCTGGTACTGGGGTGTCGTAAGGAAGATCGATTATATATTCGGCAATCCCCGCCGCCTGTTTGCCCTCAAAAATACCCAGATCAATCTCTCTGAGTCCTTCATCTATCAGTGGAGGGTGGCCACCGGCAATTTCAGCCGTCTTTTTCGCTCGGATCATAGGACTAGAAATCACATGGTCGATTCCGATGGCGGCGAGCTTGTCTTTCAAAGAGTGAGCCTGAGCTATCCCCTTGGCTGTCAGGGGACTATCGCTTCTGCCTCCCGCACAAATGCCTCGCTCATTGTGCTCGGATTCTCCATGACGGGCAAAATAGAACGACCTTTCTTTTAGCATGGGGACCATAATATGGAAGATTCTATCAAACCCGAGAGATTAGCGCTCCTTTTTCATAGAAAAAATGGGGCTGTTCTTTTAAAATCGACTAGAAAACTCTCCAGTGTATTGAAAAATAGGTGTTTGCATTGATTATTTTTTTGAATGGAACAAGCAGCGCAGGGAAGACTTCCACTGCTAAAAAAATCCAAGAACTCTACCCAGAGCCGATGCTTCATATAGGCATCGACCATTTCGTCTTCTCAACAGATCCTCGTTTTTTAGGAGAGGGGGCCGAGTCTCATCTTGGATATCAATTTATCCGAAAAGACGATTCCTTTGGCCCGAAGATTGAGATACAGAAGGGACCTTTTGGAAAGCAACTCAGCCAAGCTTTGCATAGAGCCATGAGGGTTGTAGTGGACCATCGCATTCACTTGGTCATAGATGATCTTCTTTTTACGGAGGAAGATTTCAGGGATTATTTGGAACTTTTTGGGAACCTCGAGGTCTTTTTTGTGGCGCTTAAACCCCCTCTGCATGTTGTCGAAGCAAGAGAAAAAGCTAGAGGGGATAGAGGGATAGGTTTGACGCGAGGGTTATACGACCTCGTTTACCAAGACAAGATCTTCGACTTAGAAATCGACACATCGAAAATGACTCCGGAGGAATCAGCTCAAGCTATTTTGGATTATACCAAGAAATGCCCACATCCGACAGCTTTCCAGAAAAACGCCCATTGAACTGCGCCCTTAGCGCAATCTCGGCCATTCAGAGGGACTTGCAAAAGGATTTAGGGACATCGTTAAAAAAGTAGCACTTCCTGCCATTCGGCGATGTTATCTAGCCCTGTAATGTCGACCAGGCGCTTTCTGGCCTGGTTTTCTATTTTGGGAGTCGTCTGATAGCGAAACAGCGGTTTTTCATCCTCAAGGGCCCTTTGCACAAAAGCGGCAATCTCATCTGCCGATTGAACCAATGGACTCAAAGGGTCCAAAAGACCCGCGGCTTCGAAAATGGGGCGATAGGGGTCCTCTTTGAGTCTGGTTCCGTAAGGGGAGATGAAATCGAGCTCTGTGTCGACGGGACCTGGCTCAATCAAGGAAACGAAAATATTCCAAGGTTTTAACGTCGCGGCCATCGTCTCGGAGAGTCCTTCTAGAGCAAATTTACTCGAGGCATAGAGACTCAAACTGGGAAGGGGCCTAAATCCCGAACGGGAACTGATTTGTACAATGCGGCCACTCTTCTGCTTCCTCATCGTCGGAAGGACAGCCTGGCTGACTCGCATGGCTCCAAAGAAGTTGACCTCAAACAGCGCTTTTGCCTCATCAATCGTTGCGTTCTCCATGGCGCCATAAGCCATGATCCCGGCGTTATTTACCAGAGCATCGATTTTCCCCTCTTGTTTTAGGAGGGAGGAGACTGCGCGTTCGACGCTGCTGTCGTCTGTGACATCCAAAATAATGGGGACAACCCGATCTGGGTACTGTTCCTGAAGCCGCTCCAAGCCCAGTTTAGAGGAACTCTCCCGCACTCCGGCATATACTTTGTAGTTCGAGCGGGCGAGCCGTTCCGTAATCGCAAGGCCGATGCCCCTAGAGGCCCCAGTTACCAATACCACTTGTTCCGCTTGGGCAAGTGACCAAACGACTAAGAAACACATCAGAAAGCGCATATGAACTCCTTAAATAATCTCAAAAAGGGTGATGTCCTGAAGGTCAGCGCCGCGCCCTTTTTCGGAGAGGATGCCCGAGACCCGCACGGGGAGGTTTTGCTTATGGGCATCGCAGGCCAATGCATAAAACTCAACCCCTAAATGGACCTTTGCTTTTACGGATTGTTTGTCCATGGAAAGGGACAAAATCACTTCGCCGCTCATCCGTCCGTCCTCGTCCACTTCTCCGCGCAAGTTAACCACCCTGCCGACGAAGAGGTTTTTGCTGACCTCTGTCCGCGGCTTGAGGCGTTGTCCCATCCGCTTGATCGCAGGAAAATGGCGGTCTTGGATTTGGATTTTTGCTGGGATGCTCTTGTTTACGGGCACGTCAGCGGACCACTTCATCTCAAAGTCAAATTGGATGGTGCTCTCATCGGGCTTCATCTCAGCTAGGCCAAGGCACAAGTTCGCATTGACATCGGCTTTATCTGGATGTTGGGTCAGCTGGTTCAAGGAGGTCATGAGATGCTCGGTCACTTTTCTGGAGAAGGGGAAGTTGGCGCTATCCAAGTCTTCTTCTAAAGGCATCTGCACGGAGAGGATATAGCTACCGGCCTCGGCTGCGCCTGCTCGGCATTTTCTCATCCACTGCTCTGCTGTGATGGAATAGAGCCTTTTGAAGTAGGGCTTTGGGTCGAGGACCGAGCGGGCGGCGGCAAAAAGGAGTTTTCTGATGCCCTCTTCAATGCGTGCCTTGTCGAGGTAGGAGATCCAGCCGTTGCCGATATGGTCGCCCTGAATCCGAATGCGCAACGTGTCCCATTTGGGGGGGATGATGTCGTCTAAAATGTCTTGCTCCGAGCGCCCCTCATGTTTGACTAGGAAGTGGATGGCGTCCCAAACTCTCTCGCGATAGTCGGAAAAGTCTCGATCGATGGGGAGGAGAATTTGATTTCTTTGATCACCGATGATTTTGCGCAAGACTGCGATGCCGCGACTCGAGTCTGTAAGGGTCCAACCATGATTTGTGAGATATTCAATCAGTGGTTCAGAAAGAAGCTCAATACTAGCATGTTGCATAGGCAATCTCCTCTTTATTCGCGATCGTGATCATCCATTCTTTGACGGTTTCCTCTGTGAGTCGTTGCGCCTGGGACAGATAAACGGTCACACTTGAATTATTCATGCTTTCGGGCATTCCTTTCAAGCTGATCCAGTAGGCCTTGCCGTAAAGTATGATTTTCTCCGGATCCCAATCCAACCACTGTCTATCTGCAGGTAAAAATAAGACAACTAATATTCTCGGCACAAGAGGTCTTATTCGAAGGTCATCATAGTTCTTCTTCGACAGAGAAAATGCGATAGAGCTCTCAGACCAGTTCCGTTCGGTTGCCTTCAACTGCACATCGATTTGAGGAGACTCTACAAGCCCCTTTGATCCCTCTATGATACCATTTGCACAAATTCTTGCATCGACGCTATTCATATCGACAGACGGCCGTTCTAAAGCATACCCCAAGCGTGCAACCAGCGCGTACAGATAGATGTAACTCGCTTCCTGTTTAATCCCGTTGGCCGTCAGCATCCATTGATGCCTGAAAAAGTAAACATTTTACTATATGAGATGGTTTTGTGGAAGGAGAAATTCGGCTTGGGAGGGATTGCCCCCCAAGCCGAGTGTTTTAGAGTTGTGCAGCGAAGATTTTCATCGCCTGGGCCAAGAACTTAGCCAATTTGGGATGAATGAGATCTAGCTGTTTTCTAAAGGCGGGATGTGCTTCATACAACTCCGCCAGAGCCGCATAGACTTCTGCGGTCGCATTATGAAACCGCTCAGCAGATGCGTGGTGCTTCTTCATGATGCGCTGTACTTCAGCGGAAGAGGGCGTTAACCCTTTGTCCATGCAGTCGATGACTTCGTGGTAGATAGCCACGGCCGCTTGAGCAATTTTGTCATTCCAGTCGGGACCCCGCTGCTCAACAGGGGTCTGTGGTTTCAGATTGCTGAGTACCAGCGTTTCTGCCTGGAAATAAGGCTCGTTTCCTTTGCTTGGGCTTACGAGGGCGACAAACCCATTAAAAATTTCCTTGTCTTTCATTTTTTTCTTACCTTTCAAATGGTTGATGGTCTTGTCGATGGTCTTAAGAAGCTTGCTCACTTTCTCCCACTCGCGGCTGAGGGCCTGCTTGTGAGAGTAGAGGGCAGCCAACTGATCAAAATCGCTCTTCCCCAGCACCTTGCGGATAGCCTTAAGCGAGAAGCCCAGTTCCTTGAAAAATAGGATCTGTTGGAGCTGCAGGAGCTCCTTTTCCTCATAGTACCGATACCCATTGGATCCATAATAGGTCGGCTTGAGGAGGCCCAGTTCTTCGTAGAAGTGGAGCGCTCGCACAGTTACGCCGGAGAGTTCACTCAATTTTTTAACAGTATAAGCCATCGATTCCTTCTTCCTTGAGATCCCTATGATCTTAAAGAATGCGCCCATTATAAGGAATGACGTATACGTGAGGGTCAATAGCCTGCTGGATGCAGCTACAGAATGGTCCTGGGTCCGAAGATCCAGGACGGGACTAAATTTGAACTTGGATTATATACCGGACTCGGCGATGTCTTTGGAATCGCCGCCGGCATCTTGGGGCGCTTTGTCTTCCCATTCCTCTGAGTTACCCCCATTGCCACCATTTCCTCCATTGCCCCCGAAAAATCCTCCATCTTCACCATTTTGTCCATTCTCTCCAGTTTGACCATTTTGTCCATTTTTGCCATTGTAAGCACTTTGACCAGAGCATGCCGCAAGAGCCATTGAAAAAAACAATGAGGCGCCAACTAAGATTCTTAAAATTTTCATATTATTAACTCCATGTTATCTCGTCCATTTTAGGCGATCTGACACTGAAGTGCAACTGGCAGGGCCCCCTCTTGACCCGAATGGTTCAGTGGTTCTAATATGGAGCGCCTACTATGGCGCCAGTCATTTACGTTGAGAATCTTTCTAAGGCGTTTGAGGTGAGGCAAACGTTCCCGGGCATCTTGGGTGCTCTTAAGGGTTTGCTGTGCTCTAAAAAACAGATGAGCCTCGCTATTAAAGAGGTCTCTTTTTCCATTCAGGCGGGGGAGCGGGTCGCTTTTATCGGGCCCAATGGAGCGGGGAAGTCGACGACCATCAAGATGCTGACGGGGATTCTCTTCCCGACGTCGGGGAAGGTGGAGGTGCT
>CAYHED010000049.1:0-9859 GCA_964355615.1 uncultured bacterium | reverse complement strand
GAAACAGCGCATCCCCCCAAAACGGACAGCTAAACAGCAGAGGAAAGCCCCCTTATTGGCTCTGCAAGAGAGGGACGACGCGATTAGGAGAATCAAGGAGTTAGGGGAAGACGGCAGAGCGAAATGGAAGCGAGAGAGCGGGTATCACCAAAGGTCACTTGTAGAGACCCATATGTTTAGACATAAAACGATCTTGGGAGACCGACTCACTGCTCGAAAGAAGACAACGCAAGCCACGGAAGTGGCGATAAAATGTGATATTTTAAACCGAATGACGGAGTTGGGAATGCCTGATAGCCACAAGGTCGCGGCCTAAGCTGCTACCGACTGAGGAGGGGTAGGCTGCTTGCCGACAATTATGCAACAAAGCCGATTGAATGAGGAAAATTTTGTTCCAAATCGGTTTTTTAATCTAGCCAGTGACTCATCAGGAATGAGGCTTACCATAGGCAGCGTCCATAACACGCGGTTCGGTTGTACCTGCTCTTTTACCATGGGAGATCGCCAATGCTGAGAGCTCCACCCTATTCGTATTTTATCGACACCAGATCCGGCCTTTTCAGCAGCGCCAATCATGGTGAACATAGATTGCAAAGATTTATTTCGACATTCGCTGATGTTGCTGTAGAGGATCTGGTCGATTGATATAAGCAATGATCCGGGGTTTGAGAATTCAAAACGATCGGGATATTTCTCGATTACAACACCTCCCAGTCCTTGGTAGTCAGCATGGATTAAGGCATTCACCAATGCTTCTCTGATGGCCACATGAACCACCGTTTCCCCTTTACGAAAAAATTCGGCGTCCAACTGAAAGGGGAGTTTTAAATCAGCCGATAATTTTTGCATCACGCGGATATAAAATTGATATAAGTTCCCAGACCAGGTGCCATCCATTGTAAGTCGATCCGTCCAGCGTACTGAGGGGTCTTTCGAGAGTTTTTCACGAAAATCGATATGGTATTGGGGGAGTGCTTCACGAAGGGCTTCTTCCTTACCAAACATGAGCAACCCAGCTACCGTAATCCCTTTTAAGCCAGAGGATCGGCATGTGCGCCATCCATTCAGTTTAGTCAGCAGTCCCTTGTCATCTACGTCCAACCAAGGATGGGCAGACTCTTGGGAGCGATCCGCTAACATTCTCCCGACCTCTTGTTCGTTGCAGCGATAATCTCCATCGGCATTGCGACGGTAGGTGCCAGTAAGCGGATTTTGTCCGATGAATACGGGGCCTTGGTGTCGCGTAGCGCGGGGAACTCGAATAGCAAGCAGCAACCCTTTGGGATGTGCTACTTCTTGGACATCATTGCTATCAAGGAGGTTAATATTCACCTTGCCTCGATTATTGATCGTGTCCCAGAAACTTTTTCTGATTGCCTCAATGTTCCTAATGCCGGTGACCACCCCATTGTCCTCAACACCGAGCAAAATAACGCCGCCCTGCATATTGGCCATTGCACTGTAGGTTTCCCAGAGGCTCGCCGGGAGTCCTCCCTTGGCTGACTTTAACTCCAAGTCATCGCTTTCGCCCCAACTCAAACGAGCGAGAATATCTAACGGATTGAAGGCTCGTTGAGAAGCGCTTGTCATATGGGATAAAAAAATACCTTGATGCTCCGCAAAAGTCAATACTCTTGAAAAATCGGTGTAGACGACTTGACGAAAAATTCAGAGAAGCACAAACTCCGTTCCGAATTTTTTTGATAAGATGAAAATTGAAAAAAAAGGGAGGCAGTATGAGCAATGCAGTAACAGGGTTAGGCGGAAAACCAGCTCAAGTGGTCATCAGTCCAGAGCTTCTAGCTCAAATTCAAGAGAAGCTTGCAGCTGCAATAGACAAAGCGGCACCCGTAGCAATTGAGGTCATGAAAGGGAGCGCGGATTTGTCTGTTGAGGCTAGCGTTGGATGTTTGCGGGCAAGGTCAGTTGTCCCTGCGGGCGGTAGTTCAATCGATATTGCAGCTGCGGTAACCAAACAAGCGCTAAGGAAAACGGTCGACAGCTCTGCGGAAGCTGCATTACCGGTTGTCAAACAGGCAGCGCATCAGTCTGTTGAGAGCACTGTGAATAGCGTTAACTCTGTTGGAAGTCATAACAGTTGAGTTGCAGCTCAGCAGGAGAGATTCATGTCATCGGGTGTACAATCTTCATCCTCGGAGGGCCTCTTCAAAGCTCTCTCTGCAGAGATAGGGGCGCGGCTCGATCGCCCTCCTATGCCTAGAGTTCTGGAAACAAACGAGTTAAAGGAGTGCTGCGGTCTGGGTGCCTGTTTTGGAGGAGTTTCCTATCTCGTAGGATGCCACCCAATCGGGGCGGCTCTCTCAGCGCTTGCAGGTTGCTGCTTAGGATATCCTAGCGTATTGCACAAATGGACTGTCAAATCGTCTGCCCCGTATGAGATCTGTGTGATTCAGAGCGGCCTGCTCCGTTGTACATGGGAATCGCTCAATCAATCTACGGGAATACGTCAAAGGGACATCGTCGGGGATTTATTGGATCTTCAACATGTGTACCCCATTGTCGATCAAGGGCGAGGGGTTGTCTTTTTAAGTCCTGTCTGGGTGTATAGCGTGAATGAAAAACGAATTCATCTATTTAACCTGCGCGATCATCTAGTTTATCAATCCAATGATCTAAGGGAACCGAATCGACTCAATCAAGGGCCTATTCAGATGGAAGGGCTTCCCATGCAGGTTCAAATTGCATATTTGACACAGGCCTGCAGGGTAGATATATCTCAAGACGGTGTCCCCTCATTCACTCCGCCGCTGTCCGTTCAATATCGTTGGGAGAGCTATAAGGAAAAGGAAGTGGAAGGAGGATGGGGAGGCGACATTTACCTTCTACAAGAGGGGGGTGACTGGATTTGGGAGGTTCGAGAGAGCAAGCATGTTATGCGCGCAGCGCAAAGAGCACTTTCAGGGCACTACGCAAGCCATTTTCGAGATTCAACTGAGCTGTCCACTGCACCAGGGTTTAACCCACAGCTGCCTATAAAAGATCAACTCAAATACTTCCAGAATCATTCCGTCTGTGTTTACATAAAGGAGCACAAAATTCAGTCGATTTTTTTGCGCAAGAGAACCGAGATAAGTATTTTAAGTCAACGAGGGTCCTACAGAGAGAAGAAAAAACCAGTCAGTGCCTATGACTGGGCTGTCACTTTGATTGATAGTGGTTCCTCTCTGTCAAATCCGGGTACATGGGGAGGACATTCTCAGATTATTGTGGAGGGGCTGAAGGTTTACGATGGAGAAGATCGCCCTCGTTATTTCATGCAGCGAGCTGATATTGTGGCTCGTCTAGGAACCACTATCCTCGGGCTGCCGAAGATATCTGGGCCAGCCCAAGTGCGGTTGGACGAAGTGGAACCGAAAAAGTTGCGATGGAGTGGGAAAAGCGAGACATTTCTCATCGACCGGAGGAAGGTAGAGTGGATGTTGAACGAAATCGAAGCCCAGAAAGCAAGCAGCAGAGAGTTTAACCTCATTTTTGATAATTGTCTTGTATGGGCTATGGGGAGGCTTGCTACAGTGGGTCTAGTTCTCCGAGGCGGGTTTGATGTCAAAACTCCGAATACCGCTTTAGATTACCTCTGTAAAGAAGGGAAGTCCTAACCCCTTCCTGGACCTGATCCCCTACTTCCGAATTTAGTCATCGGGCATTGACTAAATTTAGTCAATGGCCATTAGCTAAATTTGTAACTCGCCGCCTGTGAGAGTGTTAAGTGCCTTTTTTTGATCTACAGAGACCTCTCAAATTAGGGAACCTATTGGGGGATAAAAGGGAGAAGGGCTATATGGGTATAAAAGGAGTTCAGAGGACGCCAGTCCTCTGATCGGAGCTCGAGGGCAAAGCCCTCGACTCTGTGCTGATATATTTCTTCTCCCCTCCCTTCGCAATGTTCATTTGGGAGAAAAAGGGCGAATGGCTATAGTGGAGGGATGAGTTCGGAAAATATTATTGTCAGAATGCCTAGGTGGGTGGGCGATGTGGTAATGGCGACGCCGGTCCTCGCTGATTTGAGGCGGGCATTCCCCAAAGCCAATATCACGGCGATGTGCCAGGCGCCTGTTTGTGGGCTGCTGGAGCAAGATCCGTCGATTGATGAGCTGTTTTGCTTTTCGCGGCTGATCAATGAGTTCGCTCGGCGTCGGGAACGGCGCGATCTGGTGGCGAAACTCCGAGCGGGTAAGTACGATACGGGGATTCTACTTACCAACTCATTCTCTTCGGCGTGGTGGTTTTGGCAGGGAAATGTGAAGCGCCGGATTGGCTTTCGGGGGGATTTACGCTCTTGGCTTCTCACCGACGGGCTGTGCTACCCGGCAAAAGAGCATCAGATCGCGACTTATAAACGGCTATTAGCTCCGCTCCACATTCCTATGTCCTCGACGATGCCCCGTTTGTACGTCTCCCCTGAAGAGGTGGCGGGGGCCAAGCAGTTGCTCCAGCAGAGAGGAGCTGTCGCAGGGCGTCCTTTGATTGGGCTCAATCCGGGAGCGGCTTTTGGGAGCGCGAAGTGCTGGCCGCCGGAGCGGTTTCGGGAGCTGGCGGAGCGTCTTTTGGCTCAAAAGAAGCAGGTGGTGTTCTTTGGCGATGTGGCCAGTCGAGACTGGATTCATTCGATCGCGCCTGTGGGTGCGATCAATTTGGCGGGGCTCACGACGCTGCGGGAGCTTGTTTGCGCAATTGGGCTGTGCGATGTATTGGTAACCAATGACAGTGGGCCGATGCACATTGCATCGGCAATGGGGACTTCGCTTGTGGCTCTCTTCGGCTCTACGGATCAGACAGTGACGGGCCCTTATGGACAAAAACAGACGGTGATCGACAAAAAGGTTTCCTGTTCGCCGTGTCTCAAACGGACGTGTCCGATTGATTTTCGATGTATGCGGCAGATCACAGTGGATGAGGTGTTGCGATGTTTAGAACCTTGATGCGGTTGCTCAAGATCAACCCTCTTGACTTTCACCTCCGACGAGCGGCCAAAAAAGGGGGAAAGAAAATTCTCCTCTACTGGAATCGGGGGCTCGGAGATATTGCTTTGGGGCTTTTTGCTGTGGTGCAGAGAGTGCGCGAACTCATTCCGGGGGCAGAGATCACGTTCTTGACGCGGCCGAATTTGGTGGAGGGGTTTTCATTGCTCGAGGGGGTCCGTGTGATTCCGATTCCGGGGTGGAAGCGGGGAGCGCCTTGCCCTTTGCCGGTGGATAAAAAGCAGTTTGATCTGGTGCTCTCCAATGTTTCCCCGACCGATTGGGTTCGGTGGCAAATTGGCCAGGTAGTGCCCCGTCTGAAGTGGGACCCGAAGAATGAATCTCTCTTCGAAAAATTCCAGCTCCCAGAGGGGGTCATTGGCGTTCAGGTGACGGCAGAGACTAGTTACGCTCTTTGGCGCAATTGGCCGGAAGAGCGGTGGCGCGAGCTGTTTGGACAAAGCGATGAGACGTTTGTCCTTTTTGGCTTTGGGGATAAGCCTGTTTTTGAAGCGCCGAATGTGATTGATTTACGGGGCAAGACGACGTTGATGGAGCTGCTCTCGATCGTCAAGCATCGGTGTCGCGCTCTGATTCTGCCCGATTCGGGGATTTTATCGATGGTCTATTACTTAGATGAGCAATTCCCTATCAAAGTGCTCTCTCTTTGGGCCGACCCTTACAATGGGATTTTAAAGCAGGCGGTGGATTCTCCCAATCAGCAGCTCATCCACATCCCGCTGATTGCGGAGAAGAAAGACTTGAGCGCGCTCTCGGCTGAGAGGGTGTTGGAAACGCTCCGCCCCTCGAAGGTGGGGTGTGTATTGCTCGCCGGTGGGCAGGGGACTCGGCTGGGTCACACAGGTCCCAAGGGCACTTTTGTCATTGCGGGCAAGAGTTTATTCCAGTGGTTTTGTGAAAAAGTGCCCCCGACGATGCCGATTGCGGTTATGACCTCTCCGCTAAACCACGATGCGACGGTTGCTTTTTTTGAGGAGCGTGCAAATTTCGGTCGTCAGGTTTTCTTTTTTCAGCAGGAGACCTTGAATGGCATTCCTAACGGAAACGGGAGTGTATTTCGGTCGTTTGCAAGGGCGGGGCTAAATGAGCGGTTTGCTGAAGAGGGGATTGGCTGGATCAGTCTTTGTTTCATCGATAACCCACTGGCCGATCCACTCGATCCGGCGCTCTTAGCCGCGGCTCGCGAGCGGGATGCCGATGTGGCGGTGCAGTGCGTGGCGAGGCTCCCACAAGAAAACACGGGCGTTATCCAAGAGGTGGGTGGGAAGGTTCGGATTGTGGAGTACATCGAGAATCCCGAAGGGACGCTGGCCAATACGGGGCGCATGGTCTTCAAGGCAGAATTTTTCCAATGTGCAGCGGCGATCGAGCTCCCCTGGCACTTCATTACCAAGCAGGGAGTGCAGCGAAGAGAACTTTTCCTTTTCGACGTGCTTCCCTTCGCAAAGAAAGTGGAGATCGTCCGGGCAGACAGGCGCGGATGTTTCGCGCCACTGAAAAACGCGGCTGCGATTCCAACTATTGAGAGGATGCTTAAATGAAAAAGAAAATTGGTTATTTAGGCGCGGGGACGTGGGGCGTTGCCCTCGCATCGGTTCTTTCCAACAATGGCCACTCCGTCACCGTCTGGGGGCGCGATGTAGAGGCATTGGAAAACACCCATATCCACCCTAAATTGCCGGGCTATACCATTCCCGCTGATATCCGCTTTACGTCCGATTTAGAATCGGTCGTCTCGGAGGCCGATGTGCTCGTAGAAAGCGTAACCGCATCGGGTCTGCGCCCTGTGTTTGAACGGGCGCTTCCTTGCTTGAAAAATCTCTCTATTCCGATTGTCCTCACCTCGAAAGGGATCGAGAGGGGAACCGGCTTGCTCCTCCCCGAAGTGCTGGTGGAAATTTTAGGACAAACAGGGGGCATCGGTTGCTTGACAGGTCCGAGCCACGCAGAAGATGTGATCCAAAATCTCCCCACGTCGGTCGTCTGTTCCGCTTACGACCCTGCGGTGATGCAACTGATTTTGGACCTCTTTGCCACTCCCACTTTTCGTATTTACCCGAACAGCGATTTGCTAGGAGCTTGCTTTGGCGGCGCGATGAAAAATATCATTGCGATTGCCTGCGGCATTTCCGATGGGCTCGGCTGCGGCGATAATACGAAAGCCGCTCTGATGACTCGGGGGCTTCACGAAATCCGCAAACTCTCTGTGGTCAAAGATTGCCGCCCTGAAACGCTCAATGGCCTCTCCGGTATGGGCGATCTCTGCGTTACTTGCATGTCGGTCCACAGCCGCAATTACCGCTTCGGACGGCTCCTCGCAGAAGGGCTCTCTCCCGAGGGCGCTAGACAAAAAATTGGGATGGCGGTCGAAGGGATTTATACCTGCGTCGCCGCTCGAGAACTAGGTCTCAAGCACGGTATCCCTGTGCCGATTACGGAAGCCGCCTGTGCGATCGTTTACGAAGGGCTCGATCCGCGCGTCGCCGTCCGAACGCTCCTGCAACGAGCGATCAAAGAGGAGCATTTGTGAAAAAGGTCGTCACCGCCCAAGAGATGGCTCACATCGAGCAAGGGTTCGATCCAGAACCACTGATGGAAGCGGCAGGGCGAGCCATCGCCCGCTTCGGGAAAGAGGACACCGTACTTTTAGTGGGGAAAGGAAATAACGGCGGCGATGCGCTAGCTGCGGGGACGTTTCTGTTAGAGCAGGGCTATCAGGTTCGGGCGATTTGTCCCTATGCGCTAGAAGAATCGAGCCCTCTCAACCAAAAGTGGCGCACCCGCTTCCTGCAAAAAGGGGGCCGCATTATTGAAAACTTCGAGGGGGCCAACCTCCTCATCGACGGCTTTTTAGGAACCGGGTTCCACGGCCCCATCGAACCGCGACTCAAAACATGGATCGATCGGGCCAACGCCTCCCACATCCCCATCTGCGCAGTCGATGTCCCCTCAGCCTTCCTGATCCGTGCCACCGACACCGTAGCACTGGGCTTCGCGAAACGGGAGTGCTTTACCCCCGCAGGCTGGGAAGCGACCGGACGGCTCCACGTCGTTGATATCGGTCTCCCCGAAGAAAAAGCCCGCGCTGTAGCCTACCTCCCAGGCCGCCTCTCCTTACCCCCCATCTCCCGCACACGCCACAAATACCAAGCCGGCTTCGTCGTCGGTTTTTGTGGGTCGAAAAAATTCCCCGGAGCAGCCAAACTCGCAGGACGCGCAGCCCTCCGCGGAGGAGCCGGGATCGTCCAGCTCTTCACCCCCGAAGACATTGGCCCCGTCGCTGATGAACTCATCTGTCAACGGTGGAGCCGCCCCCTCTGGAAAGAAGCCCTTGAGAGAGCGAGTGCACTATTGATAGGCCCCGGCCTAGGTAGCCACAAGGCCCCTCCCCTACAAGATGTGCGCCAACCCTGCGTCATCGACGCCGATGCGCTCCAGCCCACGACCCGGTGGCCCAGCCAAGCAATTTTAACGCCCCACCGAGGCGAGATGCTCCGATTGGTAGCCGATGAGAGCGAGCTGCGCCCCTTCACAGAAAAACACCAGCTCGTCGTCGTGCTCAAAGGCGCCCCCACCTTCATTTACTCCCACGGCAAACTCCCCATCATCATCCCCCACGGCGACCCCGGCATGGCCACCGCCGGCAGCGGAGACGTCCTCACGGGACTCCTCGCCGCCCTCCTCGCGCAAGGGCTCCCCTGCGAAGAAGCCGCTGTGCTGGGCACCACTCTCCACGCCCTCGCCGGCGAAGCGGCCGCCCAAGACCTCACCTCCTACTGCATGACCGCCGGCGACATCCTGGGCCATTTTCCCGATGTGTATAAAAAATTTATTTAATCTGTAATTCGCTGAAGATGAGTGTGTTGGCGATAGAAACTTACGCGAAATGGCCATTTGACTGTTTCGCGTAAGTTAATTTCTTGTCGTGAACTTACGCGAAAGGGTAAAATGACGGTTTCGCGTAAGTTGTACAGGAAATGTGATGAGTTCAGTTCCCTTTATAGATCGCAAACAAGAGCTAGAAAACCTCAAATTACTCCTTGAGAAGAGGAGTTCGTCTCTTGTGGTGATCAAAGGAAGGCTCCGTATTGGGAAGAGCCGCCTCATTGAAGAGTTTGCTAAGGGAAAGAAGTTTCTCCGTTTCGAAGGGATTGCCCCTACTCGGAAAACAACGGCGCAGCAACAAAGAGATGAATTTGCTAGGCAACTACACCAACAACTGGGGCTTCCAGGTCTTCAGAGTATATACCCAACCAACTCTTCAAGTTGTTTGGGTATAAAAGATTGGGGGGATTTATTTACCCTCTTGGCCGAGGTTACAAAAAATGAATCGGTCGTGATTCTTTTTGATGAAATCACTTGGATGGGGTCTAAGGATTCTGTTTTTTTAGGCAAGCTCAAGGTGGTCTGGGATCAACAGTTTCAAAAAAATCCCCATTTGATCCTCATTCTCTGTGGATCTATGTCCTCGTGGATTGAGAAAAACATCATTGGTAGTACGGGCTTTTTGGGGCGTATCTCCCTCAAACTCACTCTCAATGAACTTCCCTTAAGGGAGTGTAACCAGCTTTTAGAGAGTCGTGGATTTAAAGGTTCCGCACAGGAAAAGTTATTGGCACTCACCGTCACCGGCGGCGTTCCGTGGTATATTGAACAAATCAACCCCGCCCTTCCCGTTTCCGAAAATATTCGCAAACTGTGCTTTGATCCCGATGGGCTGTTTGTAGAAGAATTTAAATATGTTTTTCACGACCTATTTGGAAAGCGATTGCCTATATGCAAAAAAATTGTGGAATCACTGAAACTCGACTTTGTACATTTTTTAGCGAGCTAGCAAAAGTTCGTTCTACTCGCCCGAG
>CAYHED010000048.1:0-9926 GCA_964355615.1 uncultured bacterium | reverse complement strand
GAAGAGCCAAAGGGTGAAAATGAATGCGAGATAGGTGAAAAAACAGCCGGTAGAGGTGGAGAAGAGGAGCAGGCTATTGGCCAAGATGACCTGTTTTAGAGAGCGGTCTTGTGGCTCTTGCAGTAAGTACTGTGTTGTTTGAAAGATCGCATAGGGGGTCATGTAGAGAGCGTAATAGGACGGCTCATAGGACCACCCCTGTCCTCTGGCAATGCCGTCGAGAGTAACTTGGCCGGCAAAAGGGAGAAGAACCCCGCAGAAGGAAAAAAGTACCTGGGCCGCGGCATAACAGCCCACACAGATAAAACTGGCCCAATAGAGCTTTAAGAGGAGCTCTACGTCCATGGAGGAAAAGAGCTGGGAGGAAAATGCAAAGTAGAAGAGGTAGTTAAATAGAAAGAAAGCGATAAAGCCGAGACAGGCCATTTTGTTATAGCCAAAAGTGGCAGAGAGGGTGAGGGAAAACAAACAGAGAGCGGCGATTTGTAAAAACTCACGGTCAAGAGCAAAGCGCCCCCTCCGTAGCACTCCGTAAAAAAGGAGTGTGAATACACTCAAGAGCTGTGTCAGTTTCCCCGTAAACAGAAAAAAACGGACGTTGAGGAGATCCCCCGACAGAGTGAGGAAGTAAAGAAATAGCAGCACCGAGAACATCTATTTCTTAAAGTGTTTGCTCAAGATCCCGGCGAGTTTCATCATATTCACAGGCTCTTTAGAACCAAATACTTTCGCCAGTTTCGCATCGGGGACAATCATCCGCTTGTCCTTAGGATCTTGGAGGCGGTTGGCCTTGATGTAGTCCCAAATGAGCTTGGTCGCTTCAGGGCGACTCGCTTCGGTTACGCCGAGAAGGGCGCTGAGTTCGCCAGAAAGCTTTGATGCGGGCTGTACCGATTTCTTCTTCTTAGAGGGAGCCGCTTTTTCTTCTTTCGCAGGCCCCTTGCCCCGTTTCGCTTTTTTTACGTAAGGCGTTTTGGGGTGGTCTACGTACTTGACGGTCAATTGATCGAGCTCATTGACAATCGCGTCGCAATCGGGGTAGTTGGAGCAAGAGAAAAACGTCTTTCCAAACCGCGATTTACGCGCTTTCATGTGGCCGTCACATCCCACAGCAGGGCAAGCAGGGAGGTCCTCTTCTTTGTAGATCATATCCCCTTTTTTAGGGATGTTGACGATCCCTTTGCAATCGGGATAGCGGGAGCAGCCGAGGAATGCCCCAAAGCGGCCGTGGCGAAGGATCATCGGAGATTTGCAGGTGGGGCAGGATTGCTCCCAGTCAAAGCCTTCCGCGTAGTCGGCTTTATCAAATTTCAAGGACTCAAGAGGAGCCGTGTAGTCGCACTCGGGGTAATTGGAGCAGCCGTAAAAATATTTGCTGCGCGACCAGATCTTTTGCAGCTTGTGATTGCATTTGGGGCAATCTACTTCTGTAATGAGTTTTGGGACAACGGCTTCTTTTTCCGCCTTTTCGACAAAAGGGATAAAATCCTTCCAAAATTCGGCGATGAGCTCTTTCCAATTCTTATTGTGCTCAGCTACCTGCTCTAACTGATCTTCCATCTGAGCGGTAAAAGTCACATCCATGATGGAGGGGAAATTCTGCTCCAGCATCTCACAAATCACTTTACCCAGCTCCGTCGGCTTCAAAGCATGACTCTCCTTGACCGTGTAATCGCGGCTTTGGATTTTGTTCATGATCGCAGCATACGTCGACGGACGGCCAATCCCCAACCGCTCCAGTTCTTTGACGAGAGAAGCCTCTGTAAAGCGGGCGGGCGGTTTCGTAAACGACTGCACCGATAGCACATCCACTAAGGAAAGGGGCATATTCGGTTCTAGAGGAGGGAGAATTTTCGCATTCTCATCTTCTTCCTCGTGATCGCGGTCCTTTTTCTCTTCATACGCGGCGAGATAGCCATTGAACTTGATCACAGAGCCTGTCGCACGAAGAAGGATCTTTTGATCGGTCTCGATGTCTGCAGAGACAGTATCGTAAATGGCAGAGGTCATCTGAGATGAAACAAAACGGCGCCAAATGAGGAGATAGAGCTTGTATTGGTCGATCGTCAGGTATTTTTTGATCTTTTCAGGATCGCGGCTCAAAGATGTCGGCCGAATCCCCTCGTGGGCTTCCTGAGCAGACTTTTTAGACGCGTAGATGCGGGGCTGTTCGGGAAGATATTCGGGACCAAAATGGCTAAGGATATATTTTCTCGCGCTCTGAATTGCTTCCGGGGCGATATTGACTGAGTCAGTACGCATGTAGGTGATCAAACCTTCAGAGTCCTCGTGCCCCAAGTCGACTCCCTCATAAAGGTCTTGCGCAATACTCATCGTCCGCGAGACGGGGAATCCATAGTGACGGCTCGCCTCTTGCTGCAGAGTAGAGGTAATAAAGGGAGGAACCGGATTCCGTCTTTTCTCTTTTTTCTCCACGTGAGAGACGAGATAGGAGGCTTTTTTGAGCTTGGCGACAATCTGAGCTGCCGTAGTCCCGTTCGGAATGAGAAAACACTCTTTATCTCCCACTTTTTCCTTCTCAACGCGCAGGCCATTTACCGTGTGGAGGATAGCTGTAAACGGCTTTTCCCCCGTCTTCGCTTCAAGGAGAGAGGAGAGAGTCCAGTATTCTACAGGTTTAAAAGCGTCAATCGCCTTTTCCCGGTCGACGACGAGTTTGAGGGCCACCGACTGGACCCGCCCCGCGGAAGTCCCGCTTTTGCCCCGCTTTACGCGGCGAGCGAGAATGGGAGAGATCTTGTAACCGACAATCCGGTCGAGGAGACGGCGAGCCTGCTGCGCGTTCACCAGGTCCATATCGATATCGCGAGGATGGGCAAGAGAGTCTTCGACTGCCGCTTTGGTGATGGACTGGAAGGCGGTCCGCTTGATTTTGGTGTTTTTGGGCAAGATGGAAGCGATGTGCCAGGCGATGGCTTCCCCTTCGCGGTCTGGATCGGGAGCCAGGTAGACCACGTCCACTTTCTTAGCAGCGTCCTGAAGCTTTTTAATTACCTCTTGCTTGTCAGGAAGAGTGACGTATTTGGGTTCAAAGTCGTGTTCCGTATCGATCCCAAATTCTTTTTTTGGCAGATCGCGGATATGGCCGATCGATGACTCAAAGAGGTAATTTGGACCAAGAAACTTCTTCAAAGTCTTGATCTTCGCGGGGGATTCTACAATAACCAGGGCTTTGCCCATAGAGCACGTCCTCAAAACTGCTGAATGGTAACGGATTTTTCCACAAAGTGCAAATGGGAAAAATCATTTGACCTGTGTTAGGGTGGGGATTGGATGAAAAAATACCTTGTATCAACGATTTCTGGGGCAACGTACCCATTTGAAAGACGGGAAGAGTTTGCCGAGAATGGAGAGTCCCTGGAAGTGAAAATCGAGGGGCTTAGGAGGGCCACGGTCAAAGCTGGCGCAACCTCCTGGGAACGGTTTGCCGATTTTCTCCCCTTCTCCAACTACAACGCCGACTATTCTCTGGGAGAAGGGAATACCTCCTTATTTGAGTCCAGGGCGTTGGCGCAATATCTTGGTCTAGATTCGATCTGGCTAAAAAACGAGACTGTCAACCCCACTTGGAGCTTTAAGGATCGGGGGCGATGAAATACTCCACAAGGCCTACGAGTACGATTGGCTGGCCGAAGATGTGACAGAAGAGGAAATATTGGTAGGCCAGCGGATTTTGGGACAGGCAGGCTTTTTTGTGGAACCCTCGGCCGCCACCTCCCTCCTAGCGGTCAAAAAGCTATGTAAAAGCGGGAAGATTGAGAAGCATGAATCGGTTGTGCTGATGCTCACAGGATCGGGATTGAAGGACGCCGCAGTTTTTCAGCACCACCCGGTCAAGGTCCTCCATTCGAGTGTTGCTAAAATTGAAAAAGACCTTCGAAAGATCTTATAGAAACAAATATATATCGGTGGCCGGTATCCTACAAGGCCCCAAAAATGATCCCGATCCAGAAAAAAGATCGCAAAAATGGAAAGTCTGGTATAATCGTTCTCTTTAAGAGTTCTTTTCAAGGTAAAACGAGACAAATCGGGTTTTAAATGTACAAAATTGTTTTGCTCATGTTTTTCGTGTGTTGTAGATTACATGGAGAAACTCTGAGTGTAAAAGATTGTGTGGCTGAGGCTCAGGCTAATAGTAACAAACTGGAATCAGCTCGTTCCCAAATCCTTCTCGCTAAGGCTATAAAAAATCAACAGTTATCACCTCTTTTACCTCAGATCGAAGTCGAAGGAAGGTATGAATTAAAGAATAAAGGCCAAGACTATAGCGTTTTTACAGAATTTGGTAGCGCATTTTCGACCAAGACAATCGGTCTTACTGCTCAGATGCTCCTTTTTGATTTTTTTGCGACTTGGAACAAATACCTGGCCAGCAAATGTGAGATTATCATTTCTGAAAAAGCTCATGAACAAATGCTTTTGAATCTGGTAGAAGAGGTGAAAATTGCATTTTTTAAAGTATTGGAAAATGAAAACTCGGTTAAGGTCATTG
This sequence comes from uncultured bacterium, assembly GCA_964355615.1. GTDB lineage: Bacteria > Chlamydiota > Chlamydiia > Chlamydiales > SM23-39 > CAIVVG01. The sequence continues at coordinate 5,413 of CAYHED010000048.1, read as the reverse complement.
AAGACGCTGCTGCAAGGCTCGAGCAGCAATTAAAATCGGTCCAAAACCTATTCGAACATGCAGCGGCCACAAAGGCAGATATTCTTGCTGTTAAAGTGAGGCTCATAGAAGAAAAAAAGACCCTGTTACATGCCAAAGCGGAAACATTGCAATCGAAAATGGCCCTTAATACCCTCTTGGGGAGGGATATTTTTTCCCCATTGCAGTTAGCTGAGCCTGCGATCAACAGCTATCCACAATACATTCCCGAAATATTGCAAAAACAGGCGTTAGCCAATCGATGCGATGTGCTGATGTTGAGAGAAAAGATCCGGTCATTCAACTACTTACTAAAGAGCGCTCGCGAAGCCTATGCTCCTAATTTCTTCGTTTTTGGAGGATATCAATATTTAGACGATGCGCCCCCTTCAAAGGCCGATGCCAATTGGTTTTCTGGTGGTATTGGCATGAGATTTTCCTTATACGACGGGGGGAACAAGCGGGCCGAAACGCAAAAAATCAAAGCGCAGATGCAGATGGCTAAGGCAGATCTGGCGAATTTGGAAAAGACCGTTTTGATGGAAGTCAATCAATATGACCTAAAATGTAAAGAGATCCTGGAAAATATTTCCATCGATGACGACGCCATTCAATTAGCAGAAGAAAACTTTCATTCTCTTTCGGAAAGATATGGCCAAGGATTGGAATCCATTGACAGCTTATTGAAAGCTGAGCATGCGCTGATTCAAGCTCAAATGAACAAAAATAAAACCATCTATATGTATCATGTGAGCTACGCCCATCTGGAAGCGGTCTTGAGTGGAACTACAGGCTGATTTTTCCATCCGACAAATGAACTCGTCGTTGGGCCATATTGGCAAATTCAGAGTCGTGAGTGACTAAAATAACGGTTGTATGAAGCTCCCTATTTGCCTTTAACAACATCTGCATGACCAGTTCGCCATTGATGGAATCGAGTGATCCAGTCGGTTCGTCAGCAAAAATATATTTCGGTTGCATTACCAAAGCGCGGGCAACCGCCACCCTTTGTGCTTCTCCTCCGGATAGCTGCCGTGGAAAACGTTTGGTCTTTTCCTGGAGCCCCAATTGCTCCAATAGATGGAGCGCAAAATCGGTTTTTTCTTTCATGCGATCTTTCCGGATGACGGGAAGCAATACATTTTCCAAAACCGATAGCTCGGAGATTAAGTAATGAAACTGGAAGACAAAGCCAGCTCGCTTATTGCGGAATTGACAAATCTCTTCTGGTTTCATGTCTCCTATTTTTTTGCCGTCGATTTCGATTGCGCCAGAAGTGGGGTTATCTAATGTACTTAAAAGATATAGGAGTGTGCTCTTGCCTGAGCCAGATTTGCCGGTCAAAGAGATAAAATCACCTTCAAAAATTTCCAGATTGATGTCTCTTAGTATCGTCGTAGCGGGATTTTCGATTCGTTTACTGGCGTTGATGGTTCGAATTCCCATTAGTCGGCCCCAGAGCGAATGATTTCGATCGGCGTCATTTTTTTAGCAAATCGGGCGGGGAAAATGCTTGAGACTGCGGCAAAAATAATGCCCATCAATGCTCCCTCGATGTAAATGTGTAAGCTAAAAGAGATTGGCATATAGTCAGCTGGCAGTGTCCTGTGCATCCATAAACAGACAAAATAACCACATGCTGTTCCTAGTACTGCGCCGAAGAATCCCAACAAAAGTCCTTGAGAAAAGAAAAGTATTATAATGCTGCGCGATCCATAGCCGACGGCTTGTAGGATAACGATATCCTTTCTTTTTTGTAATACAGACATATTTAGAACGTTATAAATACCAAAACCGGCCACGAGCATAATGACTGCTGTAACTGCAAAACGGATGGTGTCATTGATCAAGCACAGTTGGAAAATCCCAGCATAGAGTTGATCCCAACTGTCAATATTCTCTTTCCCCAAATAAAGCCAAGTGGAGGCGATTTTTGGTGCGAGGGTATGGTCATATAATTTGATGGCGATTTCATTGATCTGATTTGGCTTTTTGGCCGCCTCCTGAACAGGATTCAATAACCCATAGGCCTGGTAGTCGGTAGCGAAGTTTTTCGAATGGAATATCGCCACGACTTTAAACGGAATCGGGGGATTTTGAGCGACAGACACCATCACGGTTTGATGCAATTTTACGTTGAGCAGCCCTCTCAACCCTTCGCCGATCGCCAGACGGTTGCTGCCAATGGAAATGTCTTCAAATTTTCCTTGAGTGACGCATCCTTTAAGATTTTTGATCGCCATTTCATTTTCTGGATAACACCCGATTAGAGAAGCAAAAAATTCATTTTGTCCACAGGACAAAGAACTCTGGGTTGTAAATCTGGGGGAAAAGGCGCATATCCTCGGATCTGTTTTAAATAGTTGAGTCCATTTTTTCGGGTTATCTATGAACTCGCTGTGATCGGTTTTTACGGGTGGCGTAATCCAGGAGAGAATTTTGTTTTCTGGATAGAAAAAACGGTCTAGAGTGTGCTCCCCTATCGCTTGTTTACTAGCTCTCACGTAAAGGTGGGCGTCATTGTGCACCATCTCATGTATAAAATATTCCTGCCAACCCAATAAAAAGCCGGAAAGGGTCACAAAACCACAGGTCCCTAAAAATATGCCAAGCAAAATAAAACAGGTCTGTTTTTTTTTGGCTAACAAATAGCGGAGAGCTAAAGCAATCATCTACTTCCTGCGGGAGTTAAAAGGAGCAGTTCGTCGCCCTCTTTCAGATCGGAGGAAATCACTTCCCCCATCATTCCGTCAGATACACCTATTTTGACCGTTACGGGCTGTAATTGATCGTTGCGCTTCACCATCACTTTATCTTTATCAATAGCGGTGATAGGAATGAGCAGGGCATCGGAATGTTCTTTGATCTCAATGACTACATCCACCGTCATCCCTGGAAGAATCTGCGCTGGCAAGTTGGGTACATCGACTCTTACATGAAATTTATTGTTAAGGGGATAGATATTCGCGACCACTCCCTCGAAAACCTGATCTCGGAGAGAAGCGCAAGCTAACTTGACGATCTGTCCTTTGCGGATCTGAAGAATGCTATTTTGATCAAGAACAGCTACAACATATCGATCCAGCAAATCGGTTAACTCCAAGATATTGGACCCAGAGAAAACCATTTCTCCTTCATGACAGGAAATAGAGGTCACCGTCCCCGCAAAAGGGGCCGTAAAAATGGTTTCCAATTCTGCCAGTTTATCTCCTTTTTCGATAAAATCGCCCGCTTTAGCAAACAAATGTTTAATTTTCCCTGTTACCCCAGTTTTTAGTTGGTAGTTTTTATTTGCATGTACTGTTCCGATTCCATAGGCGCATTCCAGAATCGATCCCTTACCTATGAAATGGGTCAATGGGGCGGTCTCTTTTTTGCCGTAAAAGGCTTTAAACACAATAGCACATAAGACGCAAATTGTTGTTATCGAAAATAATATTTTATGTTTTTTAATCCACTTCATTTTTACTCTCGTTTTCTTACAATACAACTCATGGTCACATTCTATTACTTGTTGCTTTAGAAGGCCAGCCCAAAGATCGCAAGAATGGAAAAGTTGTTTGGGTGTATGGTACACTTGAGTCCATGAATTGCTCTGACCATCAACTACTCGCACTGAATCGAGCTGGATTCATCCCCGGTCCGGGGGAATCTGAAGAACAGTTCCTGGAACGGGCACAAGCCCCCCGTGGGGATGCCGTCCCCTCAGAATGGGTCTCTTTGCATCTACAAGAGCTCTTTGATTTCCAGCCAGTTTCCCTTCCCGTTTTCTACTCCAACATCTCTTTGACTCCGTGGCAGGGAGCTGCTGTCTGGATTGAGGGGCGCCGAGTAGCAAAGGTACAGCTCAGGGAAGGGCTCAAGACCGGTTCTTACTTGGGACTCTACAACCGGGATGAAATCTGGGCTCACGAGGCTGTCCACGCCGCTCGATGTGCCTTTGAGGAGAGTGCCTACGAAGAGTTTTTCGCTTACATGACCTCGCAGAAGAAGTGGAGGAGGGTGCTGGGCCCCATCGTCCGAAGACCTTGGGAAGTATGGCCCTTGTTAGTAAGCGCTCTTTTAGGCGCGTGGATGCCAGAGTTTTACTGGGTGACCACGCTCTGGATGGGGGCGGGGTTTTTCAGATTGATTCGACAACACAAACAGCTCCATCGAGCGGCTTTAGCATTAGGACGGGGGCCTAAAGAAGCGCGGGCCATTTTGCTCAGACTGACCGATGCGGAGATCAAGCGGTTGGCTAGGACTAAGTCCCTCAAGCCGCAAGGGGACCTTAGGTGGAGGCTTCTCCATCTGGCTTACGGTTTTTCCGTCGAGTAGCGGAGCCTATTTTACTCTGAGATCGGTATTTGGCCACCGTCCTGCGCATGGTGGGATGCCCTTGTTCCGTCAGTTTCACCGCCAGTTCAGCATCTGTCCAGGGGCGGCTCTTGTCTTCTTGAGCGACGAGCCGCTCCAACAGTTCCTTGGTAGGATCAGAAGAGATCAGTGCCTTGAGAGGCAAGAACCCCCGCGGGGTTTCAATGAATTTCCCTGAAATGGCGCGGGACAAAGTGGATTCATGCACCCCCAGCTCTTCGGCCAGCTCTCTTGCGCTCAGAAGGGTGAGCGGAGCTCTGTGTTCAAAATAGGCCGCCTGTTTTTTCACGATGAGCCGTCCCACCTCGCAGAGTAATTTTCTTCTACGACCCAAAGAGCGGATCAACCACTTGGCAGAGGTGGCGTGGGTTTGCAGGGACCGTTTTTCCTCCACGCTCCTCGTTGGAACAGTCAGGTAATCGGAGCGGAAATGGAAACGGGGCAGGACATCCTCAATCGGTTGGATGGACCACTTGCCATCGATCTGCACCATAGATAAGTCGGCATAAGCCAACGGGACATGTTCTGTGGAGAAGCTCGTTGAAGGGCGCATGCTCAAACGCGCAAGCTTGGCAATTGCGAGAGATAAGTCGGGAATCTGCAGATTCTTCTTTAAAAGGTGGTACCGGCCGTGGAGCAAGTCATCAAACCCATCGCGCACAAGGGCAAAAGAGGAAGAATCCCCCAGTCCCTGCGCCTTCAGTTGCAATAGCAGCGACTCCTGAAGAGATCGCGCACCAATGCCAGGTGGTTGAAAGGTTTGGATCGTTGAGAGGACCGATTCGACCCGCGTCGGAGAAACTCGGTAGAAAACGGCGATCTCATCGACAGAGCCGATAAAAAATCCCCGATCATCCAAAGAATCGAGAATTTTGGCCGCAATCGAACGGTCGAGCTCCGAGGAAATCGTCTCTCTGATCTGCTCAGAGAGGCTCTCGCCCAGCGTTATAGAGGCCGCCAATTCTGAATTGGGGGCTTGCCGAGGAGGGGTTCTTTCAAGAGCATCCATCTCGAGAAGGGGGTTTTTTTCAATTTC
>CAYHED010000047.1:0-10136 GCA_964355615.1 uncultured bacterium | reverse complement strand
TTTGCAATTGCCTGCAAAATAGGGGACGGGCTCTCTGGATGCCTTGTGAAGACCGAGGCGAGATCGAATCGGAACCCATCGACGTGCATCTCCTCGACCCAGTAGTGCAAGCTCTCCAAAATAAGCTGCATTACGACCGGGTGATTGGTATTGAACGTGTTCCCACATCCCGTATAATCCTTGTCCATGTAGTAAACAGCCTTATCGATCCCTCGAAAACAGACCGCGTAATCTTCCTCTTTTCCCTCACCTGTGTGGTTGTAGACCACATCCAAAATGACCAAAATCCCATTTCTGTGCAGTTCCCGCACCATCGTTCGGAACTCCTGAATCGGAGCTTCCAACTCGCTCCCATAGGCAAACCGCCTCATTGGAGCAAAAAACTGAATCGGATTATAGCCCCAATAGTTGCACTCAGCGCCTGGCCTTACGTGCGTTTCATCGAACTCAAAAACGGGAAGGAGCTCCACCGCATTGATCCCGAGCTCTTTTAAATACGGAATCTTTTCAATCACCCCCAGATACGTCCCCGGATGCTTGACACCACTCGAAGCATGTTTGGTAAACCCCCGCACATGCATTTCGTAAATCACCAGATCTTGCAGAGGAATGTGGGGCTGGGTGACTCCCTGCCAATCAAACTCAGGCACCGGAAGCGCCTTGGCCCTCACATGGGACCCCTCGCCCCGCCAGGTGGCAGGGGAGGAGAGGATCTTGGCATAGGGGTCACAGAGCCAGCCATAGCGCCCCTCACACCGATAGGCATACTCGATCCCCCGAGGCACTCCTTTCAAGGCGATGTGCCAAATCGGGCCCGACCTGTGCAGGGCGAATTCCCGCTCCCTCTCCCCAAAGAGCCCTAAGAACACCTGGTTCGCATGCTCCGAGTAAAGGGCAAAATGGGCCTCATCCCCTTGGAAATAAAGGCCTAAATGATGTGGACGAGCTTGTATTTCTTCTATTTTGTCGAGCATATGTATCTCTAATAATTTATATATTGATTTTTATCTTTATTTCATATAGAATATCTTAGATAAGATGTTGCTGAATCGGGCTAAAAAAATTTTCCCTTGCTCCGTTATTCTGCAAAGATTTATAAAAGATACTACTCAACCCCCACTTTAGGAGGAATTCATGTCCTACGAAAATGCCAAGGCGAACTTACGCGAGTTTGGCAAAGAACTCAATCTCGAGGCGCTTGACTTTGACCAAAATAACACGTGTATTTTAGGCATTGATAACGCTTTTTCATTGCACATCACTTATGAGCCCCATTCAGACCGACTCTATCTTTATTCTCCCATTTTAGATGGGCTGCCCAAAGATGATAAAGTTTTGCTGAAGTTATATGGACGTCTTTTAGAAGGTTCCATGCTCGGCGGACAGATGGCCGGCGGCGGGATCGGCGTTGCCCCCAAAGAAGAACTGATTTTGATGCACTGTACACTGGACATGGGGTTAGGCGTAGACGCATCTGCCCTCAGACGTTTTGCAGCCCTCTTCGTAGAGATGGTAGAGAAGTGGCGAGCGATCGTTGCGAAGATCATCGCTGGCGAAGACCCAGGACCCTTCCAGTATCCAGCTGGCGGAGCTCCCGGTGGTGGCAAACAAGTCCCCACATCGGGCGGCACCCCCCATCAGCCTCCAGGCAGCAGACCTGGCGAGCGGTTCATCAAGATCTAAAGATTGATGCCGGAGAGGTCGATCGACCTCTCCTCGATTCCTTTTTGGATCAACTTGATCCCATCCATGACCGTTGAATGGTTTCGGCCGAAAAAATCCCCGATTTTTTGAAACGGCCACTTGAGCCTTCCTCGAATGAGAAACATGGCCACCTGTCTCGGCGTTGCCATTTCCCTTGTTTGCGATTTACCCATCAAATCTTCCGACAGGATGCCATAATGGTTGGCGACGGCCTTGACAATCTGTTCCGGCGTGAGCACTTGCGCCCGTTCCTTGACCAATAAATCAGCGAGCAGTTTTTCGGCGGCAACGAGGCCAATTGGACCCGAAGCCCTTACCGCCAGCGCCTGCAAGGCAAGCAGAGGCTCTTTGGGGAATTCTCGAACCAGAAAAGCAACAACATCCTGGGAGAGCGCCATCTTCCAGAGCTCGGCCTTTTTTTCAAGGACCGCCTTTGCATCGGCTGGCTCCAGCCCAAGTGAGATGCCCCACTCAAAACGGCTGACCAAGCGAGGCTCGATCTCGGTGAGTTTGGAAGGGGGGACGTTAGCGCTCAAGAGGACCAAGCGCCCCATTGTGTGCAGTGAATTGAATGTGTGAAAAAACTCTTCTTGTGTCGCACTTTTCTTGGCAAGAATCTGAATATCGTCGACGATTAAAACATCGATCTCCCGATAGGTGTTCCTAAAGATCGTCATCTGCCCCAATCGGATCGCCTGAACGACATGTTCTGTGAACGTCTCGGCTCTTACATAAAACACTTTTTTGCCCTGGTTTTTCAAAAGGTGAGCTGCCCCCATCAAAAGATGCGTCTTGCCGCTTTTTGGGCCCCCATACAAGTAGATCGGGTTGAACCCCGCAGGATCGGAGAGGAGCTGGTGAGCAATCACATTGGAGCCCGTTGGGATAAAATTGTCTAAAGTGAGCCAAGGATCGAGTGTATCCGGACTGATTACAAAAGGGGGAAGGCCCCCTTTTTGCGCTGTTTGTACAGCCTTTCCAGCGACGCTTAAGTGAACCCGAATCGGGCGGGAGTTGTTATTGACCAGGCGCAGTTTGGGTCTGATGTGCTCTTCAAACCAATTCGCCGTGAACGAATCAGGCGCTTCGAGATAGAGATTCCCTGCATCAAAGCGCACTTTTTTTAAAGGGCGCAGCCACTGGGAGGCCGCCTGTGAGCCGACCTCTTTTTCTAACTCAGCGAGAAGTTGATCCCACTCTTGCAAACCTTATGCCTTGGCTGAGATTTGTTTTGTCATCCACATCTGCTGCCCAATTCCAAGCAACGTAGAGAGCATGAAGTAGATATTGAGTCCTGAGGGGAAGTTGTAGAACATCACGGTAAATAGTACAGACATCATATTTCCCATCATTTTCTGTTGCTTTTGCGCATCGTCGAGAGGGCCCGTCTTAGGCAGTTTTGAGGTCATTTTCTGTTGGAGGAACATCGAGACCCCCATCAAAATGGGCAAGAGGTGAAACTCATTGCCGATGAGCCAAAAAGGTTGTCCCCAGCTAAACAGGACATCGGGAGCCGCCAGATCGTCGATCCATCCCGGAATAAAGACAGCCCCGCGGAGAGGAAAACTCGATTTGAGCAGATAAAACATCCCGATCAAAAAGGGCATTTGCAAGAAGACAGGCAAGCAGCCCATCAAAGGGTTCACGCCCGCCTCTTTGTAGAGCATCATCACTTCGGTCTGCGACTTGCGAGGATCCTTCTTGTAACGCTCCTGAATCGCCTTGATCTGCGGCGCCAACTCCTGCATCTTTGCCGTCGATCGAATCGACCATCCGTTGAGCGGATACATCATGACTTTAAGTGCAATCGTGAGCAAGATGATGGAAAAAGCCCATGAATGGGTCACTGCATAAAATACCTGCATTAAGAAGAAGAGGAATTTTGCAAACGGCTGTGAAATAAAGGAGAACCAGCCCTGAATGCTTTGAGCAGAAGCATAGTCGGGATTGTAGTGCTTGATCGGATCCTCATAGAGCTCATCGAGTTGTTTCAGCAGCGCATCATCAAAAGGACCCGCGAAGATCCGGTAGGTGCCACTCTGCAAAGGGAGCGAAGTCACATATCCCGGATAGCTCGCCGCAGCATAAGGTTGATACCTCGGATCGATCAACGACAGACGGGTAGGGAGGACCGCTCCATCGATTTGAGCCACCTGATATCCCTTTGCCACCTGACTTAAAGGATCGATAATGACCCCCAAAAAGCCGTTGTTATTGCTGATCCAGTTCGGGTTGATCGTCGACACCTGAACAGGAGTCCCCTTTTTCGGTAGATCGATCGTCTCGATCTCCAAACTGTTTTTCACTGTCGCCTGGAACTTCAGCAACGGGCTGTAAGAACCACTGACGAGCTCCACATCGGGAACCCCTGAATGGATCCAAAGCCCCTCCCCATCCACCTGAACATCCAGTTGCAAGCAATAAGGGCCATTCCTCTCTTCCGGGATCGAATAAGTCTTAGTGATCCGTTTGCCACCGGACATCCCCTCAAAAGAGATTAGATTCTTTTCAAACCGCGCAACCCGGAAATTGTCTCCTTCCCCAGTGCTCAGCGCATAATACTGAGGAGGGACAAAGCTCTTAAACGAGCCATCCCCATTCAGAATCGACCTTCTCAATAGCGGATAATAGCCACCCAGCACACCCTGCTCTTTCAAGACCCTCGTCCCTCCCTCCAACACATAATAAGGGCGCAGAGGGAAGTGAGCATTGATGGGGGAGTCTCTGAGAATCTGCCGATCGATATCGATCTCTTTAACGAGGGTGTTCCTATAGGGGAGGTTGATCTCAGCTAAGCTCCCTCCTCGCGAAGAGAAGACCAGCTGTTGATACTGATTTTCCAAGACGTAAAACGTTTCCCCCGACGGAGGAACCACCGAAGGGCTCGCATCGACAAAGAGCGGCGCGCTCGAGAGCACCGTCGCAGGCTTGGATTGAAGGGCGGGCTGAGAAGGGGAGTCGAACCAGTAGTGAACGCCCATGAAGGTGAGGGTGACGCAAGCGAGGAAGAGGAGGGAACGTTTATCCATGAAAACCCATTAGTTATTGAGGGAGATGCTACCACAAAAACAAATTCTTTGGATAGGGGTATTATGTGGGTTCTTTAGTGTGCTTCAGATATCACCCTTCCATCCGCGGCAGTATGCCGGAATTTCCGGCATACTGAATTTTCTTGAAATTTTCATGAACCTATGCAATTTTGAGGGTCAAGATGTCGAAATTTTAATTCATTGAGACAAAAGATGCGGCTCAGCCGCTGGGGCATTATTCTCAGGCAGTCGTCCATAAGGGGATTGTGTATGTGGCTACGCAGCTGGGGATCGTTCCCAACCAACCCATTGTCGTAGGTTCCATAGAGGAACAGACAAAAGCGGCCTTAAATAACGTCCAGGCCATTCTCCATGCTGCCGGTTCGGATTTGAGCAAAGTACTGAAGGTGACCATCTATCTCTCAGACATCCAACTCTGGGATCAAGTGAATGCCGTTTACCTGCAATTTTTCAAGACCCATAAACCTGCTCGCGGCGTGATCCCAAGTGGGCTCTTTCACAAGGGTTTTCAGGTCGCAATCGATGTCATTGCTGCTGTGTGAGTCTATGCTTGAATTTTTTAGTTTGCGTCTGGTATCATCCTTTTTTTGAACCACTAAAAAGGAGAATTTTTCCATAAAAACTAAGCTCTGTACTTTGTTTCTGTCTCTGATGGCTCTTTGCACCGTCCAGGCGCATGAATCTGACAAATGCTATCTTTCGCCCAAGGACCTGTCGATTACTGAACAGGGGATTTTTATGAAGAGGGACGATGCATTGATTTCTCTGAGCGGGGTCTCTTACGACTACCAACAGGGGAGCTTTTATACCGAAGAGCAGTTAGCTAGAACGGAACTGACGAGATGCGGTTATTGCGGTCGGAAGACATTGGATGCAGCAACCGGAAGATGTTATAACCCCGATTGCCCCTATTATCCTTTTTATAGAGAACTGACACGTTGATTTTTTGGAGGAATGTGTTTCGGTCACTCCTTGCTTTTGTTCTAGTTCCGTTGCTCTGTTGTGCGATGGGTTGTGAACAATTCTTGAGGAAACTAGAGCCCGAAGTCAAAGAAGAACTCGAAGACACATTCCGGCATTTGCTGGTCAGCACTGAAGTAGGGTATGTGCTCTATGGCAACAAACCTGTTTGCATGCTGGGTATCGACTCGTGCAGGATCCCCTATTTTTATTGTCAGAATATCAAAACATCTAGCCATTTAAAGAACTTCTGCAAGCTGCTCGAAGATCTGAATCTTCGAGCGCAGGGGAACTTCTTGATTCGACGAGGGGTAACTGGCTCTGGTTTCGGAGACAAGCATCAAGAAGTTCTCTTTATTAATCGTAAAAACTTTCTAAAGGTAGTGCGGGAAAACATTACGTTATTTCAATATATCCTAGGACCGGAAGTCACTCCTGAAAAGCTCCTAGCCAAATTGCTAGATCCCAATGAGACCCTTTTTTCCGTTCTCAATACCAATTTTGCCCTTGTAGGGATCGTTTTGGGATATGGGACTCAAAACGGACTTTTTTATCATCGAAAGGACCTCTTGGAACCTCTGTCCAGTTTCTACCAAGAAGATTCCCGCCCATCTTTCGGCTACAAATCGTCCCAAGAAGAATTCGAGTGCTTGCAGAAAAAAGCGAGACACTCAAGGAATTTGGATCCAGGGAGTTACCCTCCTCCTGTGGTTTTCGGCTATATTGAGCATGACGAGACAACAGCTATCTTGGCTGACTTTCGCCGAGCGAGAAAGAAAATTCGAGGAGCCCTGCAAAGAAATTTGCTATCTGAGGTCCTCTCCATTTTTTTTGATGAATTCCCCGACCCAGTAAAGAGCAAGAAGCTACGATTTACTGGCTCTGAAGAGCTCCAACTGCGTATTTTAGCTCGGAAATTTGCATACTTGTGCACACAGAATCCGGCACTGCATGATGAGGTCTGGAAAGAGGCTTTTCTCGAAGGGCTACAATCCACATCCTCGACCATTCTCTCTCCCCAAGAATCTGCTACTTTAAGTCTCGACCTTGATCTGAAAAAACGAGCAGGTTATGACTTTGGTACCCAAGTCAGACGCTCATTGCAATCGATTATTGCCCCCGATCGAGTCGCTGCCGCTTTCCGCAAAGAGACCGACTGCTCAGAGCTCTCTTTAGAGGAGAGTGAATTGCTCTACCAGATGCACCTAGAGATTTTCTCAAAACAGAGAAAAGAAGAGCAGGAAGTGGCTTTGCAGCACTTCAAAAAGCTCCCGCCGTCCTCTCGATGCATTTTGAAGGATCGCTTGTATCTAGAACTTTTGAATAAGGGCAAGGGGGCAAAGACCAAAGCAGAAGATGTTGTCGAAGTCCGCGAATATATCTCAAATCATGAGGGGGTCGTACTCAGCCAAGCGACGGCTACATATGACCTCAAGACGGCCATTGAGGGCTACCAAGCCGGGCTGACCGGGCAAACTGTGGGATCCAAACTGAGGCTATATATCCATCCGAAAGTGGGGTATAGGGGTTTTTCAAGTCCCCTTGGAGATACATTTCTCATCGCTGAATTAGAGATCCTCTCGATCAAGAAGTGATGATTGCCAAGACATGTAATTGTGCAAGCACTGTCTGCACAATTTGAGGATCAGGGTGGACTTCGGTAAATTTCTTCTTTCCTTCAGTTGTCCGGAATTCCCGGACAACTGTCGGTTGGTGAGCCGTGATAAAAAAAGTTCGTCTCTCCGAATAGGAAAGAACCAAAACAACAAATTGCAAAAGTGAATATTTTCAACATAAAACACACTCCATTTGCTCTCCTTTATTGGGAGAGTTCCGCCACTTGGACAACGGCGGAAAATCCGTTGGGACTCATGGTCCAGGCGATGGTTCCTTTGCCAGGGGCCCAAAAGGTGTAAGAGCATCTGAAGCAAGCCAGCCCTTCAGGAGATAGGCACTGAGAATGGGACCAATTGCCGGTCTCTGCGGAAAAGGAGCTGCCCCAAATGGAACCAAATCCCCGTTCTATTTGTTGCCAAATCATGACGAAGTTCCCTTGCCCATCCGACTGTACCTGTGGGTCCCTGTAAATCAGGTTATCTGTAGAGGAAAAGGCAGTTGTTTGCCACGGCTGACCTACGGGTTTGTAGGCGGTTTCGAAGTCATCAGCCGTCTCATAAACAACCATTGTATTCCCTAAATGGTCAATGGCAATCTGTGCGCTACTCCCGACCTGATCGGTCAAGAGAACAGGCTCGGTCCAAGTATCTCCGATCTTCACCATAGCATAGCAGTGGTCTTGCGCATCCAGATAGGTGAGGGCCACATCTCCTTGTTCATTCAGAGCTGCCGCATTTTCAAAGACACCGTACTGGGGAGAACAAGAACAGATTTTTTCTCGCTCTCCGACCCAGTGGCCGTCGGCGATTTTTTGTCCCATCAACAACTTCTCTTCTCCTTCGTAATGCACCCAGAAAACGTACCCTTCTCCGGCTTTGTTCATGCAGGCTCGGACACAACCCAAATAGTAAGCATCTTCTTGGGGCTCAATAGCCCATTTCTGTTCGGAGCTCCCCGGCTCTTTCACTAAGATCGCCAGAGCGGGGACGGAGGATTTGTAAGGAGTTGTCACTGGTTGTTGCGCATTCCCGATGTTGAGAAGGTTGCCTCGATGGTCCAGTAATACCCTAAACGGGCTAAACATATTTTCCGATGCAGCCCAATCGGGATAGTGGCTCCACGATTGCCCGGGCATCTTTTCGGCTACAGACAGGCCTTGTCCATTCAGTTCCCATAGGGCAATGGGTCTCCCATCTGCCGCCATAAAAACGGGGCCAAGCCAAACGGACTGTTCCCAATCTGATAGGGATTCGGGGGAAGACCAAGGGGAGCCCTGTGTTCTGTAAGAGACTTCCAACCGTTCACTTGACTTGTACTGCAAAAGCCATCCCACCACTGCATCGCCCTTCTCATTAGCAGCAACTCGAACATCATAAGCATCGAGGCGGGAATCCGAAAGAGTTACTGGAGTAGAACACTGGAGAGCCCAGCTTTGAGCAGACAGCAACAACGCAACAAACAACGACCGATTGAACATCACTTCCTCCTTTTGAAAACATAGGAGTGTAAGGAAATAATCGATTTAGGAAAAGCTTTTTTCTGACGCTTGCAAAAAATCCTCATCGTGCTCTAGACTGCTCGGATCATTTCAATCACGGAGGCTCCTTGTGGCGCAAGCTGTAAAATCAGAATCTACACATCCTTTAATGTGCCCCATTTCTGAGCAACTTCTCACTAATCCTGTTGCTCTTTTTCCGTGCCTGCACAAGGTTAATAGAATTGCTGCCACTACAATCTATGGCGAAATGGAGTTTGTGCGGGATCCTAAAACGAATATCAAGGGCGGGGGTTTTCTCAAAACGCAGAGATGTTGTATTGCGTGTGGAAGAGGCGTGACTGCTTATTACCCGGATCCACATTTTCAGCAAGTGGTGGAACAGTGGAGCTCTGAACAGAGCTTAGCTGCTGCTCCGCATGCTTTGGGCGCTCCCTCTTTTGCCTCTTTGTTTGCAAAGACGAAATTTATCTGGAAGGAGGACAAAAAAACTATTCCAATTCATGGAAGAGAACACGGAAATCCCAGAGCCGCAGTTGAGGTTCCTGCGTCCGCTCTTTACTCCTCTCTAGATTGTTGGAGTTTGGCTTCGAGGGCGGCGATGAAGCGGGCGAACCCTTCGGTCTGGCGGAGGTTGAAGAGCCATTCGTCTTCATTCAGTTGTTCTATGTGGGGAAGTGAGCGGGTTTCGAGCGCTTTCACAATGAGCTCCATCGACTCGCTCAGGCGACCGAGCAGGGAGTAGAGGCAGGCGAGGGTGTAGTGGGCGCTGCTGGAGCCGAGGTGGCCTGCGCGGGAGATCTTTTGCTCGGCGTCGAGGTAGAGCTGGCTCATGAGGTCGGCGTCGATGGTGAGGTGGGCGAGGTCGATTAAGCAAAGGCCCCAGTCGAGCCAGATTTGCTCGTTCTCTTCGTCTTGGCGGACGGCGAGGCGGAAGAAGTGGATGGCCCGTTTGTAAAAGTCCGATTCGGCGCTGATGTGGCCGAGCTGGACGTAGCAGTGGGCGATCTGGGCGTGGATGCGGGGGAAATCGGGGTCGATGAGGAGGAGGTGGGAAAAGACTTCGATGGCTCGGGCAAAGGGGGCGTCGTCATCGCTGAATGCGCCGAGCCATTCCATTGCAGAGGCGTATTGGTAGAGCCATTCGGGGTGGCCTAAAAGAGCCTCTTTTTGCTTTTGGAGGAGCGATTCAAAGAGGGCGATCGATTCTTGCAGGGGGGCGAGGTCTTCTTTGGCTTCGCTTAAATGGAGGAGGACGCAAGCGGTATCAAATACGAGGGCGGGGTAGGAGGGTTTTAGATCCATGGCCC
>CAYHED010000046.1:0-10184 GCA_964355615.1 uncultured bacterium | reverse complement strand
TCTTCGATCCGAAGAGATACAATTTGGGCCGCGTAGGTCGCTACAAACTCAATCGCAAATTGGGCCTGAGCACGACCGAAGAGGAACTCGGCGTCGTAACGCTCCGCAAAGAAGATGTCGTTGAAGCGCTCAAATACTTAATTCGCCTCAAACTTGGCGATGAGAAGGCATTTGTCGATGATATCGACCACTTGGGCAACCGCCGCGTCCGTTCTGTCGGTGAATTGATCCAGAACCAGTGCCGCATCGGTCTAGCTCGTATGGAAAAAATCATCAAAGAGAGAATGAACCTCTTTGACTTTTCTTCCGATACAATGACCCCAGGCAAAATCGTCTCTGCAAAGGGTCTGGCCGGCGTCTTGAAAGACTTCTTCGGCAGATCGCAGCTCTCCCAGTTCATGGATCAGACCAACCCGATCTCCGAGCTGACCCACAAACGGAGACTTTCTTGCCTAGGACCCGGCGGTCTGAACCGAGAAAGAGCAGGCTTTGAAGTGCGCGACGTTCACCCCTCTCACTACGGCCGTATTTGCCCGATTGAGACTCCTGAGGGACCGAACATCGGTTTGATCACTTCTTTAGCTACGTTTGCAAAAATCAATGAATTTGGATTCATCGAAACTCCCTACCGAATTGTTCGCGATAACGTCGTCACCGACGAGATCGAATACATGACGGCGGACCAAGAGGCCAATTACATCATCACTCAGGCATCGACCGCACTCGACTCCCACAACATGTTCAAAGAATCTCTCTGCTGGGCTCACCAACGGGGCGAGCCGATGGAGATCGAAACGGACAAGATCACCCACATGGACGTCTCTTCGAAACAACTCGTTTCGATCGTCTCTGGATTGATCCCGTTCTTGGAGCATGATGATGCGAACCGCGCCTTGATGGGTTCGAACATGCAGCGCCAAGCCGTCCCTCTCCTCCGAGCAGAAGCTCCGCTCGTGGGAACAGGACTAGAAGGGCGTTCTGCACGGGACTCAGGCGCCGTGATCGTCGCCCAAGAAGAGGGTGTGATCGATTACGTCGACGGCTTTAGAATCGTCGTGGCTCCTAAAGATAACCCACTGAACAAGAAGACCTATGTCTTGAAGAAGTTCATGCGCTCCAACGGGGGTACCTGCATCAACCAGACTCCGCTTTGCGAAGTGGGCGATAAAATCAAGCCAGGCGATGTTCTGGCAGACGGTCCCGCAACCGATAAAGGGGAAGTCGCTTTAGGTAAAAACGTCCTGGTGGCCTTCATGCCTTGGTGCGGTTATAACTACGAGGATGCGATCATCATCTCTGAAAAATTGATCAAAGAGGACTACTATACCTCGATCTATTTGGAAGAGTTTGAGCTGACTGCCCGCGATACGAAGCTCGGCAAAGAAGAGATCACCAAAGATATTCCAAACGTCTCTGAAGAGATGCTCAAAGACCTCGGCGAAGATGGGATTATCCGGATCGGCGCTTTGGTTGAGCCAGGGACGATCTTGGTTGGAAAAATTACTCCGAAATCAGAGACGGAACTCTCTCCTGAAGAGCGATTGCTCCGCGCTATTTTCGGCGAAAAAGCGGCCGATGTCAAAGATGCCTCCTTGACGGCGCCTCCTGGTACAGAAGGGGTGGTCATGGATGTGAAGGTTTTCTCACGTAGAGACCGCCTATCTAAGACCGACGATGAGTTGGTTGAAGAAGCGACCCGCATCAAAGATATCCATTCCGATTTCAAAACGAAAGAGGCCGAACTGCAGCTCGAGTTCCACGAAAAACTCGGAGCCCTCCTCCTCAACGAAAAAGCTCCTGCTGCGATCATGCATCGCAAATCGGGAGAGGTTCTCGTTCAAGAGGGACAGGTGATCGTCCAAGAGACTCTCGAATTGCTCGAAAATGAAAAAGCAGAAGACCTCTTGATGGCCGATAAGGACATCTACGGTGAGCTCAAGAAAACCTTCCGCGAATTTGAACTCGCTTACCAGGCTCTCGAGACACAGCACAAAACAGAAGTCGAATTCATGCGCAAAGGGGATACAGAACTCGATCCAGGCGTCATCCGCCAGGTGAAGGTCTATGTCGCCACCAAGCGTAAGCTCCAAGTGGGAGATAAGATGGCAGGTCGCCACGGAAACAAGGGCGTCGTCGCCAAACTGGTTCCTGTAGCCGATATGCCTTACCTCTCCAACGGGGACATGATCGAGATCGTTTTGAATCCTTTGGGCGTACCTTCCCGTATGAACATGGGACAGCTCTTGGAAACGCACCTCGGTTACGCCGCTAAGAAGGCGGGGATCTGGGTAAAGAGCCCCGTCTTTGAAGGTTTCCCCGAATCGAAAATCTGGGAGATGATGGACAGCCAAAAAATGTTCAAAGAGGGCAAAGCCTATCTCTTCGATGGAAGAACCGGCGAGCGTTTTGATAACCGCGTCGTTGTCGGTTACATCTACATGCTGAAACTCAGCCACCTTGTTGCAGATAAGATCCACGCCCGTTCAATCGGCCCTTACTCACTCGTCACGCAGCAGCCGCTCGGCGGCAAAGCGCAGATGGGGGGTCAGCGCTTCGGAGAGATGGAAGTGTGGGCGCTGGAAGCTTACGGCGCAGCGCACCTTCTGCAAGAGATGATGACAGTCAAGTCCGATGACGTGGCTGGAAGAACCCGTATTTACGAGTCGATCGTAAAAGGGGAAAATACGTTGGTCGCAGGAACGCCTGAGTCATTCAACGTGCTCGTGAAAGAGATGCAGGGGCTTTGCCTTGACGTCCGCACAGAATTTGTCGAAGCAGTCAATTAAGGGGATTTTGTACATGTTTGCTGGTGAAGAGGACGTAAGAAACTCACAATTTGATAAGTTGACAATCAAAATCGCTTCAGAGGATGTCATCCGTGGAGACTGGTCGCGCGGCGAAATCAAGAAACCGGAGACCATCAATTACCGGACATTCAAACCTGAAAAAGGGGGCTTGTTCTGTGAAAAGATTTTCGGACCTACTCGCGATTGGGAATGTGCTTGCGGTAAGTACAAGAAAATCAAGCACAAAGGGATTGTCTGCGACCGTTGCGGCGTAGAGGTAACCCTCTCTAAAGTGCGCCGTGAGAGAATGGCTCACATCGATCTCGCAGTTCCTGTAGTGCATATTTGGTTTTTCAAAACCATGCCCTCTTGCATCGGCAATATCCTCGGCATGCCCACCTCCGATCTGGAACGGGTGATCTACTACGAAGAGTACGTAGTGACCGATCCAGGCCGCACCGATCTGCAGAAAAAGCAGCTGCTCAACGACAATGAATTCCGCGAAGCCCAAGAAAAATGGGGCGCCGATGCCTTCAAAGCTCAAATGGGCGGCGAAGCTGTCCAGTCGATCCTGAAGACAGAAGACCTCTCCTCTCTCGTGGTAGAGCTCAAAGACAAGCTCCGCAAAACCAAGTCGATTCAAGCCCGCATGAAGCTGGCAAAACGGTTGAAGATTGTAGAAGAGTTCTCCTCTTCGACGAATAAACCGGAATGGATGGTGATGGGGTGCGTTCCTGTAATCCCTCCCGATTTGCGTCCGTTGGTCCCCTTGGATGGAGGTCGATTTGCGACCTCTGACCTCAACGACCTCTATCGTCGAGTGATCAACCGAAACAACCGCTTGAAGGCGATTTTAAAGCTCAAGACCCCTGATGTGATCGTCCGGAATGAAAAAAGGATGCTCCAAGAGGCGGTCGATGCTCTCTTTGATAACGGCCGCCACGGCCATCCTGTCATGGGAGCCGGTAACCGCCCCCTCAAAGCACTCTCTGAGATGCTCAAAGGAAAACAGGGCCGTTTCCGTCAAAACCTTCTCGGTAAGAGGGTCGACTACTCAGGCCGTTCCGTCATCGTGGTCGGACCTGAACTTCGCTTCAATCAGTGCGGTCTTCCTAAGAAAATGGCCCTCGATCTCTTTGAACCGTTCATCGTCAAGAGACTGAAGGATTTGGGATATGTTTACACCATCCGCTCTGCGAAGAAAATGATTCAAAAGCAGGTGCCTGAAGTGTGGGACGTGTTAGAAGAGATCATCAAAGGGCACCCTGTCCTCTTGAACCGAGCTCCTACATTGCACCGCCTCGGTATCCAGGCGTTTGAGCCCGTTTTGATCGAAGGGAAAGCGATCCGCATTCATCCTCTCGTCACGCCTGCCTTCAACGCTGACTTTGACGGGGACCAAATGGCGGTTCACGTGCCCCTCTCTATTGAGGCGCAGCTCGAAGCCAAATTATTGATGATGGCTCCTGACAACATCTTCCTCCCTTCTTCGGGGCGACCTGTTGCGGTTCCTTCACAGGATATGATTTTGGGCCTCTACTACTTGATGCATGATCCCGTTGTCCTTCCAGGAAAAGAGGATAGCAAAATCAAGACTTTCCGAGGCACAGAAGAGGTCTTGATGGCGATGTATTCAAGCGGAAGCCATAACTGGTATTCTAAAGATGAGCAGTCTCCTGATGGACGTCGCGACCATTATGGTAGAGGAATGTACATCCATGAGAAAATCAAAGTTCTCATCGATGGCGGCATTGTTGAAACGACTCCAGGCCGGGTGATTTTCAATACTGTAGTTCCCAAGCAGCTCGGATTCCAAAACTATGTTCTGCGTAAAAAGCGCCTCTCTGAGCTCGTTCTTGAGTGCTATAAGAAGATCGGTCTCGAAGCGACTGTTCGATTCCTCGACGATATCAAAAACCTCGGATTTTCCGAAGCGACCAAAGCTTCTCTTTCCATGGGAACTTGCGATGTAAAAGTACCTCCTCACAAGGCAGAAGTGCTGGCGGAGGCCTACAAACGGGTCGCTGTCGTGAAGAAGCAGTACGAAGACGGGATCATCACAGAAGGGGAGCGCCACTCGAAGATCATTAGTATCTGGACAGAAGTGTCGGACCGCCTCTCTGAAGATCTCTTCAAACTCGTCTATGACACGAGCTCAGGTCAACTCAACCCGCTCTATCTCATGGTCGATTCGGGCGCTCGAGGAAACAAATCTCAGGTAAAACAGTTGGGCGCACTCCGCGGTCTGATGGCGAAACCGTCTGGCGAGATTATCGAGTCTCCCATTACTGCGAACTTCCGAGAGGGGTTGACTGTGATGGAATACTTCATCTCAACTCACGGAGCTCGTAAAGGTTTATCCGATACCGCGCTCAAAACGGCCGACTCAGGTTACTTGACCCGCCGTCTCGTAGACGTCGGTCAGGACGTGATTGTGACGCAAGACAATTGCGGCACGTTGAACGGCATTGAAGTCTCTGCGATCAAGCAAGGCAATGAAGAGCTCTTGCCGCTCAAAGATCGTATTTACGGACGTACTGTTCTCGACGATATCTATCAGCCTGGCGATAGCACAAAACTCTTGGCTAGATCTGGGGATATCCTCTCCACTCTGCAAGCCGAAGCGATCGACGATTCCGGTATTGAGCTGGTGCGCATCCGGTCAGCACTCACTTGCGAGAGCCGCCGAGGCGTCTGCGCAAAGTGCTACGGCCTCAACTTGGCAACTGGCAACATCGTCGGCTTAGGCGAAGCGATTGGAATTATCGCTGCGCAGTCGATTGGTGAACCTGGTACGCAGCTTACAATGAGAACGTTCCACTTGGGTGGTATTGCGTCTGCAGGCTTGAGTCCTGAGCTCATCACCGAAGAGGGGGGAATCCTCGTCTATAAGGACCTCCGCGTTGTTCAAAACGAGGAAGGCCATTGGCTCGCCCTCAATAAGAACGGCTCTCTCCAAGTGGTGAAAGATGAAGGGCGCTCTCTAGAGGATTATAAGAAACTCCTGAGCAACCGCTCGATTGAGCCGCTCCAAACCTTTACAGTTGAGTTGGGAACAAAGATCTTCTTTGCCGACGGCTCAAAAGTGAAGAAAAAGATCAAAGTAGGTCAGTGGGAGCAACATAGCAGCCCGATCATTTGCGAAAGACCTGGCTACGTCAAGTGCGAAGACCTCGTCGAGGGGATTTCTACCCAGCGCGAAGTCAATA
The DNA here is from genome assembly GCA_964355615.1 of uncultured bacterium. Taxonomy (GTDB): domain Bacteria; phylum Chlamydiota; class Chlamydiia; order Chlamydiales; family SM23-39; genus CAIVVG01. The sequence goes on along the minus strand of CAYHED010000046.1, from coordinate 4,189 downwards.
AGCAGACAGGGCAGGTCGAGCTCATCGTCAAGCAACATCGCGGCGAGCTCCATCCACAGATCGCGATCTACACCGATTCCGATTACAACGAACTCGTGGGTACCTATGCGATCCCTTCAGGGGCCGTTATCGGCGTCCGAGAAGGTCAACATGTCGCAGCCGGTATGGTCTTGGCCAAGTTGCCTCGCGGCGCAATCAAGACGAAGGACATTACGGGGGGCTTGCCTCGCGTAGCTGAGCTCGTCGAAGCGCGTCGTCCGAAAGATGCGGCTGAGATCGCGAAAATCGACGGCGTCGTCGACTTCCGCGGCGTGCAGAAGAACAAGCGGATCGTGGTTGTCCGCGACGATGTGTCTGGCATGGAAGAGGAACACCTCATCCCGCTGACCAAGCACTTAATTGTCCAGAAAGGGGATAACGTGGTGAAAGGACAGCAGATCACAGAAGGTCTGGTGGTCTCTCAAGAGATCCTCGATATCTGCGGCGTTCGCGAACTGCAAAAATACTTGGTCAACCAGGTACAAGAGGTTTATCGTCTCCAGGGCGTGGATATCAATGATAAACACATTGAGATCATCGTCCGTCAGATGCTCCAAAAAGTGCGCATCACAGATCCGGGCGATACCACCTTCTTGCACGGAGAGGATATCGATCGCAAAGTGTTCCACGAGCAGAACCGCAAGACGGTCGAAGAGGGAGGCAAGCCGGCACAGGCAACGCCAGTCCTCCTCGGCATCACGCGCGCCTCGCTCGGCACCGAGTCGTTCATCTCTGCCGCGTCGTTCCAAGACACAACTCGCGTCTTGACCTCCGCCGCAGCCGCAAGCAAGACCGACTACCTCTTGGATATGAAAGCCAACCTCATCATGGGTCACATGACCCCCGTGGGAACCGGCTTTAACTATCACAAGAAGGGAAGCAAGTTCGCAGACGTCCAAGAAGGGCTCGAGATCGATTTCGAGAGCGAAGCACTTCTTACAGCGCCTGTGGCTTAAAAGCCATCTTGTCGCCTAAATGTTTAGGGGCAGAGGACTTTACGTCCTCTGCCCCTTTTTTTTTCTGCGCTTCTGCGCTTCTGCACTCTTCTGCGCTGATCGGTTTCTCTCCCCTGACAGTTGGAAAATGTCTCTCCCTTTTCAGGGGAGAGAAACCGATCAGCGCAGAGGCCCTTCGGGCAGCAGAAGCGCAGAAGCGCAGAAAAAATATGAAGGGCGAGGGCTTTGCCCTCGCGCTCCCAGCAGAGGACTGTCGTCCTCTGCACTCCTATTTATGAATGGGTTTCAAAAGGGCCGAAGCCCTTTTGCGGTGCTCGAGGCAGAGCCTCGATTAGAGAGACAGCACTGAGAACAGCACGGTGTTTTTGAAAAATGCTTTGTTTATAGTCTCTTGAGGGATCAGCTCGCGCAGTTTGCTAATAGAGTGGAAGTGGGTGGGGCTTTCGATAATGCCCTGGGCATTATGCGATGTCATGGAGATATCGTGCCAAAGGACCGCTTGGCAGCAGGACCATAAAAGGTAGAGTGCATCTCCCTGTACTGCGGCGTTTATGCATGCAGGAACAAAAGAGATAGCCACTGCAATGGCTATTACCTTTAAGGCAATGGCCGCGAGTTTAAATATCTGGCGCGCCTCAGTAGTATTCCTATCTTCTACGAACCCGGCAAAAGGGTTTGCTGCGCTAAGAACGCTCCATGTTGGTGTGGCACCATGCAGTAATATTGACATAACGATTTCTCCTTATTTAAGTTTTTTGGGGGATGAGGTGGAAGAGGACTCTCGTCGTGATGAGGGCTACGGCGAAGTTGATGGTCACCCGCCTGCCAGACTCTCGCACCCTCCTGCTCGCGGCGTCCCAAGTTGTGGAGAGGCCGCTTCCGTTGATGGGCCAGACGTGGCGGGAGAGCCAAAAGCGCCAGGGCTCCTTTTCAGACAGAAGGATGGCTTGCTGGCCGCAGATAGGGCAGACGGTTTCGATAAATTGCCCGAAACACCGCTCATGTATGGGGACCAGGTGGCCATTGTGGCCCATGACGGGTTCGTGGGTATTTTGGTTACAGACCTGGCAGGGGGCAGGCGCGGGAAAGGGGTATTCGAGGGGGTAATAGGTGCTCATACAACCTTCCTGATGAGTTTACGGACCACTTCGTGGGCGACAATGGCGGGGATGAGGCACTCCAGAATTTCGATAGAGCGTTGTTGCGTGGTGGGTGTTATGTAGAATTTGCGCGACATCCAGTGTTCCCACGATTCGGCCTCGTATTGGGTATGGGCTCTGTTGCAAACGGCGCATTGGTAGAGTGTAACGATAGGGGGTACTTCCAAATTGCGGCGCGCGTAGAGGCACTTGTAGTGGACATCGGCTTGTCCTTCAAGCTGTATCCACTTGCCCGCTATTTGGCTGTGGCAAACAGCGCAGGGCTTGGAAGGGGCGTCGAGGACAGTGACTGGATGATCTGGAGAAAAGGCTGGTATACTCATTGGGCCCCCTTTTGGGCCCTATGTTATAGCTTACTTTGGATTAATTGTTCAAGCTTGACGATGTCGCCAGCGAAGTTGCGGATCCCTTCGGAGAGCTTTTCGGTGGCCATGGGGTCTTGGTTGAGTAGGTAGCGGAAGCCTTTCTCATCGAGGGAGATCTTTTCAATGGGGGCGGTTTTCGCTCTTTCGGGATCGAGTTTGCGGGTGAGGGGGGTTTCGTTCTTTTTCAGCTCTTCGAGGAGGTGGGGGGAGATGGTGAGGAGGTCGCAGCCGGCGAGTTCCACGATTTCGTCTCGATTGCGGAAGGAGGCTCCCATGATCTGGGTGGGGTAGCCGAACTTTTTATAGTAGTTGTAGATTTGGGTGACCGACTGAACTCCGGGGTCTTCGGCGGGGGGATAACTAGCCACTCCTGTGCTTTTCTTGTACCAGTCGAGGATGCGGCCGACGAAGGGGGAGACGAGGGTGGCTTTGGCCTCGGCGCAGGCGATGGCTTGGGGAAGGCTAAAGAGGAGGGTCATATTGCAATGGATGCCCTCTTTCTCGAGGATGCGGGCGGCGGCGACCCCTTCCCAGGTAGAGGCGAGTTTGATGAGGATCCGCTTCCTATTGATTCCGGCGGCTTCGTACAAGGCGATCAAATGGCGGGCTTTGGCCACACTGCCCTCCACATCAAAAGAGAGGCGGGCATCGACTTCGGTGGAGACTCTGCCGGGGATGATTTTGAGGATCTCGAGTCCGAAGAGGACAAACACCTCATCCAAGATAGCGTGCAAGTTTTTGCCACGGCGGATAGCCTCGGTGAGAAGGGGGGCGTATTGGGGTTGCTGGCTGGCGGCGTAGATGAGGCTGGGGTTGGTGGTGGCGTCTGTGGGGTGGTATTGTTGAATCGATTCGAAATCGCCTGTATCGGAGACCACCGTGGTCAGTTTTTTCAGTTGTTCTAGTTGATTCATAAAAATGGGCTCCTTAACTCTTCAAAATAGGTGGCGAACTGCTCAGGTTGGAGTCTTTCTTCCAACCCGTCTACGAGGATAACGACTTCTTGTCCCTCTTGCAAGGCCGAAATGAGCCGTTTTGTCGTTGTAGGGGAGAGGCGGAGGCGCATGCCCCCTTCAAGAGGCGTATTTATTTCTTGAAATTCCTCTGTTTCCAGGCGAAAGTGGACGTTGATGGGATTTGAGGACCAACGGAATCGAGAGAGGCTGAGAAAAGTCTCGACTTCTCCATTGAGGCAGAGCATCTCAAAGAGGAAGGGAGCTGGGTTGGCGTAACGGAGGCGGGTGGATGTAAAAGAGCTTGTCACCCCTTCCATCCGGTCGAATTTCCAAAGGGGGGTAGAAGAGCACCCACTAGTTAGCGTTAGAGCCGCTACCGAGCGACACAACGAGAACAGCCACACCCGCAACGACAAGAGCGCCTCCTACAAAAACCCAGTTTTGCCAATTATTTTCCTGTCCTGATTTGGTGGCGACGAAGGCGGTCTGCCCGGTCGATTCTCCTGGAGATTCAGGTGTTTCTGGCGACGGGTCTGCAGGGGCTTCTTGCGCATGCAAAATCGATGTCAGTGCGAGTAGAGTGATAAATTTTTTCATAAGCCCATTCTAACGATCTAAGACTATTTATGCTTGGAAGATTTTTTCATTCTCTATGGCGGCCTCTTTCATAAATTAATCCGGGACTCGGTCGGCTGCGGCTTTGCCATATCCAT
>CAYHED010000045.1:0-10245 GCA_964355615.1 uncultured bacterium | reverse complement strand
ATATCCTCTACACAGACTACACAAGACTGTCTCACAGAGAATCTTCCAGTGGCATGTTCTCTACTTGGGCACCTAATCTGACAAACAACCATAGCGGTTCAGTCAGACCTCACATGGATCTCGAGCTCGGATTTGCTTGGGGCTCTTACTTCGACAACAACAGCTGGTATATCGACCTAGCTGCTGGGTATGACTTCCAAGTGTTCTTTGACCAGAACATGTTCAACGGCATAGGCGATGATATCATGAGAACTCAAAGACTCTCTGCTGGTAACTTGTATCTACAAGGTTTGACCATCACAGCAAGAGTTGATTTCTAGTAGAAATCACCTCAATCTGTGTTCCTCTTAGCCAGGCTGGCAACCCCAGCCTGGTTTTTTTTTGTTAAAAAATAGGCCTTGGGGAGATAGGTCGTAATACCATTTATCAAAAATAATCTTCACAGCTACGGGCGTCTTTTACCTGCGGGCCTTCGTCTTCGTTCTCGAAAACTCTCTGAGTTGGCTTCGAACTCCAGACTTTGGTCCTCGGCAAAATACGCTGCGTATCAGTAAAGATTATTTTCGATAAATGGTATAAATTTCTCCTCAGTGCTCTCGGTGTGCTCGGTGGTTATTTATTTCCGGATCATTTCGATGAGATTTGCGACCAGTCCCGTCCAGCCGTTCTGGTGGCTCGCTCCTAAACCGCGCCCATTGTCTCCATGAAAATGCTCATGAAAAAATAGGTAGTCTTTAAAGTGGGGGTCTTTTTGGAATTTTTTGGTATCCCCAAAGAAGGGTCTGTTGCCATTTTTGTCTTTTTTAAACACTTCGATCAGCTTTTCAGAAAACCACCGAGCCATTTCTGAAAGGGTCACCGGTTTTTCTTTTCTCACTTTGATTTTTAAATGATCTCCATAGGTGTCTCCCAACCGCCCCAGCGTATCAATGAGCAAATAATTCAGAGGGAACCATACTGGCCCGCGCCAATTGGAATTGCCCCCTTTGATTTTTTCTAACGCCTCTCCTGGCTCATACCCAATGGTACTTCCTCCCATGCTCACGGGATGTTTTTCGTGGTATTTAGACAAACTCCTGAGGCCGTAAGGGGAGCGAAACTCTTCAGGATCCCAGATGTTTTGTAAAAACCGTTCCATTTCATGAGCAGACAGAAGGCCAAATACATGTTTGTGCCCTTTTTCGTGGGGGATTTTTTGGATACACTGGGAAGTGAGGTGGCTCCTCTTTTGGATCATCCACTCGTACGACTCATAGAATGAGGGGAATTGTTTGAGTTCATCTTCGTCCCAGACATCGCAAGCGAAAAACGGGACGATTCCCACAAGAGAGCGTACAGGGATGATTTCCGATTGTCCGTCGGGATGGCGTAGATGGCTGTAGAAAAACCCATCTTTTTCATTCCACATATCATAGGAGCGCCAGTACCCTTTTCGCATGGCGGCTGTGACGTAGATAAAGTGCTGAAAGAACTTGATCCCTAAACTTTCATAAATGGGATTTTTTTTAGCGAGCGTAAGGGAGATCCGCATGAGATTTAAGCAGAGGAGAGAAATCCACCCAGCTCCATCTGACTGATCGAGCAAAAATCCTTCGGGCAATTTTTGGGATCGGTCTCCAAAGCCGATGTTATCCATCCCCAAAAACCCTCCCTCGAAGATGTTATTTCCCAAGCTATCAATTTTATTGACCCACCAGGCGAAGTTGAGGAGGAGTTTGTGAAAACACTTTTCTAAGAAGGGGTAATCCCCAACGCCGTCCTTTTTTTTCTCATATTCGAAAAGGCGGAGAGCGGCCCAGGCCTGTACGGGGGGATTGACGTCGCTAAACTCCCATTCGTAAGCGGGGATCGCTCCGTTGGGATGTTGGAATTGGTCGAGGAGCAGGAGCCAAAGCTGCTGCTTTGCAAATTGCAAATCAATAGGTGCAAAAGAGAGGGCGTGGAAGGTGAGATCCCAAGCGGCAAACCAAGGATATTCCCATTTGTCAGGCATAGACAAAATCCGCATGGAGACGACGTGGCGCCAGTGGGTGTTCCGAATTTTTTTATGTTCCTCGGGAGGGGGAAGGTGGGGATTGTCTCCTACAAGCCAAGTGCCCACATCGTAGTTATACATCTGTTTATTCCAGATCATCCCGGCAAAAGCTTGCCTTTGAATCTCTTTTTCTTCTTCCGTTGCATGGCGGGGAGCGACCGCTTTATAAAAGGCATCTGCCTCCTTCTTGCGTGCAGCGATGATTTTTTCACAATCAACGAGTGGACTTTGCAGCGGTTTATCGGAGAGGCGCAGTTGCACCACAGCGCTTTTCCCGGGCGCTATCTTCGGGAAAAAATAGTGAAAAGCCCCTTTTGTCCCCTTGCCTTCTGGACTGATTGCCTCTTTTTCCTTCTCAATCAGAAGCCGGTGAAAAGCGTCTTTCACATAGGGGGTATCATTGGGAGTGCCCCAAAGGGCTTCCCGGTTCGATTCATTGTTCGTAAAAAGAGTTTTTCCATGCGGGCTTCCGTAGAGATAGCGGCGACCTAATGAATATTTAAAGAGAAGATAGCGGGGAGATTGCAGCTTGCTCTCATCGGCGATCAAACAGAGGGGGTTTTTTGGATCTTCTTCAATCAACGGCTCGGGAGCTGCCGTCGGACCCCAAGACCACTGATTGCGAAACCACAATTGGGGTAAAATATGGAGGGGAGCGGCGACGGGACCCCGATTGATCGCCTCAATCTGGATGTAGATATTTTCAGGATCGATCTTGGCATACTCGATAAAAATATCAAAGTAGCGATTCTCATCAAAAATACCTGTATCGATCAGCTCAAATTCCCGTTCTTTGGGGCTCCTTTCTTGGTTTTCCTCCACGAGGGCGTCATAGGGAAAAGCTCCCTGCGGGTATTTGTAGAGGTATTTGAGGTAGCTGTGCGTCGGAGTCGCATCGAGGTAATAGTAGTATTCCTTGACGTCTTCCCCGTGATTGCCTTCCCAGGAATTCAATCCAAAGAGCCGCTCTTTTAAGATCGAGTCTTGTCCATTCCAAAAAGCGGGAGCAAAGCAAAGAACTTGGTAGCGGTCGCAAATCCCCCCAATCCCATCCTCTGACCAGCGGTAGGCACGCATCCTCGCATGATCGTGAGGAAAAGAGCTCCAGGCATCTCCATTGGCGCTGTAGTCTTCTCGAACAGTGCCCCAAGCTCGCTCGGAGAGATAGGGACCCCACCGCTCCCAAGCGGCGCCCTCTTCTTCCATCCGTTTTTGTTCAATGTTCATGCTGCTCCCCAAACAGAGCTGCTCCTAAAAGTGCCGTATTGTCATTTAAAATCACCCAGATGGGGATCGATGTGAGTAGATCCCTAAAACGCCCTTTATCACAGAAGGAATTAATAAATCCACCACTCCGCATCCGATCGGCCAAGTGGGGGGCAATCCCACCACCGATGTAGCACCCTCCTAAAGCGAGAAATTGGAGAGATAGATTCCCCGCAACAGCTCCATAGAGGGAGATAAACCAATCGAGCGCATAAGAGCAGGTGGAATCCCGATTGCTTCGCCCCCATTCAGAAATCGTCTGCGCGTCGGGGTTAGTAAGGGGAGCGGGAGGTTTTCGATTTGTTTCCACCAAGAAAGCATAGATAGATTGCAACCCCGGCCCCGATACAACCCTCTCGTAGGAGACGTGGGGAAATCGCTCTTTCAAATAGAGAAAGAGCGCAAACTCCTCTTCATTGCGTGGCGCAAAATCGACGTGCCCTCCCTCGCAAGCAAAAGGGCGGTGGGTGTTTCCATCCCAATAAAGGCACGCTTCTCCAAGGCCTGTTCCCGCCGAGATGAGCGCCTGATTTCCCTTCTGGTGGGGGACCCCATGCTGAATGAGGGCAAAAGAATCGGGTTTTAGCGCCCGAATTCCGTGAGCATTGGCTTCCAGGTCGTTCAAAAGATGGACCTGAGCTATTTTGAGTTGGTGGCCGAGATGCTCGGCGTCTACGATCCAAGGGAGATTGGTAGCTTTGCACACCCCCTCGCGCACAGGCCCCGCAATGCCAAAACAGGCGCGCTTAGGAACGTGGTTTTCGCTAGCGAGAAACTCCTGGACAATCGCCTCCAGGTTCGGATAGCTCCGACTCGGAAATTTCCGCTCCGCGCCAACCAGTTTTCCCTTTTTGAAGAAAGCCAGCCGTGTATGCGTCCCCCCTACGTCACCTGCCAAAATCATTTTACCGGCCCCTTTTCTTGATTTTTTCTGCGCTTCTGCGCTTCTGCACTCTTCTGCGCTGATCGGTTTCTTTCCGCTGCATATTCAGGGCCTACGTGGTTCGGACCGGTTTATCAGCTCTCGAGCCCTTTGGTCAGCAGAAGCGCAGAACCCCTTTTCCGCATTGAAGCAAAAATGAGGTTTTTTTTCGCGAGAAGAATGCTAATATAAAAAGAAAAAGGAGTTCTTCATGTCGCAACCAGCAGAACAAAGTAAGAAAAAAGCCCTCGAGCTTGCCGTCGCCCAGATTCAGAAACAATTCGGGGACGGGGCCATCATGGCTTTAGGAAAACACTCTTCCTCTCAGGGACTCTCAGTTATCAAAACAGGTGCTATTGCCCTGGACCTCGCGCTCGGCATTGGGGGAATTCCCCGCGGCCGTATTGTGGAGATCTTCGGTCCAGAGTCCTCCGGTAAATCGACCCTCGCCACCCACATCGTCGCCAATGCGCAAAAAACAGGGGGATTTGCCGCCTACATCGACGCAGAGCACGCCCTCGACCCGATCTATGCCTCCAAAATTGGGGTCAATGTCAACGATCTGATGATCTCTCAGCCCGATAATGGAGAAGAGGCGCTCAACATCGCAGAAATGCTCGCCCGCTCCAATGCAGTCGACGTCATCGTGATCGACTCCGTCGCAGCCCTGGTTCCCAAATCGGAGCTCGAAGGGGAAATCGGAGACCAGTTTATGGGACTCCAGGCGAGAATGATGTCGCAAGCGCTCAGAAAACTCACAGCCACCCTCTCTCGCAGCAATACCTGCGCCATCTTCATCAACCAGATCCGAGAAAAAATCGGCGTGATGTTCGGCAACCCCGAAACGACGACAGGCGGCCGTGCGCTGAAATTCTACGCCTCGATCCGCTTGGACATCCGGCGCGTCACCGGCATCAAGAACGCCGACAACACCAACGAAATCGGTTCGCGCGTAAAAGTCAAAGTCGTCAAAAACAAATGTGCGCCCCCCTTCCAAACGGCCGAATTTGACATCATGTTCAATGAGGGGATCTCTCACATCGGCTCTTTGATCGACGTGGGCGCAGAGATGGGGGTCATCGATAAAAAAGGGGCCTGGTTTAGCTACGGAACTCACCGATTGGGACAAGGTCGCGAAGCGGTGCGCGAAGAACTGAAAAAGAATCCCAAACTGGCTGAAGAGATCGAAACAGCCATCTATGCAAAAGGACAAGCGAAGAAAGCTCCCGAAGCTCTAGTAGGAGTATAATTTAGCGATCGCCTTTTTAAATGGCCCTGAGAGCAAGCGGAGAGATTTCAAATCCGCTTCTAACAGGGCCATCTCCTCTCCGAACACCGCCTCAGCTTGAGGAATTTTCCCATTCGCATCTTGCAAATCATCCCGCACCTGAAAAGCCATTCCTAAATGGTGAGCCGCTTTGCGCACTGTAGGAAGCAGAGCCACATCACCCCCTCCGAAGAGCCAACCAAACACAAAAGCGATCTCAAATAACGTCCCCGTTTTCTGAGCGATGATTTTGCGGTGTGTAGCCACACTTGAATCAGGCGGATAAAGATCGAGAAATTGGCCATTTGTAGCCCCCTGGATCCCCGCACACCGTGTCGCCGACTCTAGACACAAAATCGCCACTTCATCGGCTCTGGAGCCAAAAGAACCGCTTTTTCGCAAGGCCTCACGATTCTGGTGAATCGCCCCATACCCGGAAGCAATCAGCGTGTAGCTCGCCAGCATCGCAACACTCTCTCCAAACTCTTTGTGGAGCGAGGGGCGCCCCCGCCGCAAATCGTCATCGTCCATGCAAGGCAAATCATCTGCGATCAGGGAGGCTGTGTGGAAAAACTCAACCCCCAAAGCGGATGGGAGAACATCCAGGTTGTGACCGAGAGCCTCGCCAATCATGAGCACAAGAACGGGGCGCAAACGCTTGCCCCCACTCATCAGCGCGTATTCACAGGCATCGCGGAGCCGGTTTTTTTCCCCCATTTCCTCAATGGAGCGAAGCAACCCCTCATCGATGCGGGCTTGATAGGTGGTCATTGAGAGCTTTCCCATTTTTCGGGGGGAAAAAAATTAACCACAGAGGCACAGAGAGAGAAGAGGTAGCACAGAGGGAGAGTTCCCTTTTTGCGAGGGCAAAAAGGGAAAATCACTGCCGCGTTTCGCGGCCGGAGTCTTTCTTTTTTGCTCTCGCAAAAAAGAAAATTAATCCTCTGTGCTACCTCCTTCTCCTCTGTGCCTCTGTGGTTAATTTTTTTTTGTTTTTGGGGGAAACCGCTGATCATTTATTTTCCAATTTGTTCTAAGATGCGCGGTTCGATCGGAGAAATCCCAGTAGAAGACACCTGTGTGCGAGGCGGAATCAGGCCACTCAGATTGATAAGAGGGAATGCGACACTCTCCTTGCCGAAGAGCGTGCCTGGATTGAGGACGCAATTGCACCCGATCTGGGCCCGGTCCCCAATGATTGCGCCTAATTTTTTGAGCCCCGTCTTTACCCGGACTCCGTCGATGGAGATTTTGACCTCTTTGCGGTCCAGGCGCAAGTTGGCACACTTAACGCCAGCCCCCAAATTGACCCAATTACCCAAAATAGAATCCCCCACGTAGGCCAAATGGGTCGCATGGGCATAGTTGAGTAAAATAGAATGTTTGATCTCCGTCCCATGCCCAATGACACAGTGGTTGCCGCAAATCGTAGACTCTCGGATGAACGCAGCGTGCCGAATGAGGCAGTTGCTGCCGATGATGCACGGCCCCTGAATAAACACGCCCGGCTCGATGAGGGTTCCCTTCCCGATGCTGATCAGTTCAGGCCTCTCCAAGAACACCCCCGGAGGGATCGCAATCTCAATTTTACAGGGGTTGTGGGCTTTTAAGTAAGGCTCTAGCTGATGGAGAGCATCCCAAACGGGAGCTCCATCTGAGAAGAGGGCCTTATGGGCGTATCTCTCCAAGGCAAAAAATTTTGAAGGCTCCATGCAAACGAGTATAGCGGCTTGGCCTGAATTTGGCGACCCCCCCTTCAGATCTCAGTGCCCTCGGGGTGTTTACCTCAAGTTTATGATACCGTACGATCTGATTTTCAGCTGCTCTAGATGGGCTCAGGAAAAGTAGACGGAGAGGGAGCTTTACTTCAGTTTCGTTAAAAGTTGTCCAATCACCCCCGACCGCCTCAACACACCCAAATTGTATTGCGCCTGTGTATGACCCTGTTCAGCGGCAAGACGGTAGTAACGAATGGCTTTTTGCTCATCTTTGGCTACGCCGGTGCCAGTCGCATAACACGCCCCCAAATTGTATTGCGCCTGTGCATGACCCTGTTTAGCAGCAAGGCGGTAGTAACGAACGGCTTCTCTCTCATCTTTGGCTACGACAGTGCCATTCGCATAACACACCCCCAAATTGTATTGCGCATTTGCATGACCCTGTCGAGCGTGTAACATTTCAAGTACTCGTTCCTTCGAATTTTCGTCTTTTAAGCAACCGCACATCTGTAGCCCCACTTTGTCGAGAGACGAAGAGTCGATTTGCTGCAAGAAAGCGGGGATCGCTGCCAGATTTCCATTGCTACACTCTTGCAAAATGCGACTTATAATTACCGCTTGCCCAGCTTTGCGCTGAATTTCTGCTTCCACCTTCGCTCTTTCTGCTCGAAGCCGCGCTACTGCTGCTGCTTGTTCCCTTTCAACCTGTCGCCGGCTCTCCTCTCTAGCTCGTTCTGCCGCCTCTTCATTCTCCCTTTCTCGTCTTGCTTCAGCTTGTCTTTCCTGCAAATAATTGGCCCCATTGGCCACTAGTAGAGCAATGCCAATTGGAATAAGAAAAGCCATAAAAAACCTCCCTTTAAAAGTTGTGACTATATCCGAGAAAAATGGTGACATTTCGAGAAGGCTTTGGCGTTTTGAACTGCCGATTGGCAGCATCGCGCCTACTTTGCCCTTCTCGTTGAATCTGTTCCATCCGCTGACCCTCCCCCTCGTCCAAGGCCTCGATTTCTTTTTTTCTTTGTTTTTCAATTTCCTCTTCCCCCAGGATATGAACAGTGACCTGGCAACCTAAAAGGCTCGTCCCGAGAAGACAAACAGCACCTATTTCAGATTTTAGGACTTTTTCATGATCTGCAAAAATTTGACTATGCATTTTTTCAGAAGACCGTTCTCCGTAGGCACCGCTCGGAGCGAGCGCAACAGTTAGAAACTCGTCTTGATCATCCAAATGAGGGAAAAACCTTTGTTTCAAATCCGGCTGAATTTTGCTCCCCTTCAGAATAGATCCCAGGTAACGCAAAATCCCATATAGAGCGGTCTGAACAGGTTGTTTTGTTTGTTGAATACACCTAGCCAATGACCTGGGTTTAGAACCCCCCGCTTGCCTAGCGGCTGCGAAGCTCTGACCCACGATGTTTTGAATGATAAACGCCTGGACCAAATACATTGGATAATCCGCAGAATCTCCTTCTACTTGACTCACCCATTCCTTCAACAATTCTCCTCCTAACTCGTTGAACAAACGGCGGCGAGCCATATAACTCTTGAAGACAGAGATCGTTAAGTCTTTAAACTGAAAATATACTGCCCCCTCTTTGTAAAAAGAGCGAAGCCCTAATGGAATCAGCCCCACCCCGTCTTCTCGCTTCAAGAAATAGAGAAAAGAGGCCAAAAGAGAAAATCCCCCCTCTTCCAATAAAAGAGAATACCCACATTGTGCAGTTCTTTCTACAACAGCAGCATCCAATATCTCAGCCGGATACTGTGCTGCAATCTCCTTTCGAACAAGGGGTCCGCACATATCCAAGTAGCGGGTTACTTTAGCTTCATAAATAGCTACTACTGATTCCAACAAATGGGTGTAATTATCCTTCTTGATGGCACTCTGTTCCATTTGAGTTAAGCTGGGGCTTAGTCGAGTGAGAATCGTTTCTATACAGCTCATTGTTTGCCTCTCTGAGTCAGAGCGCGAAACACCTGTAAATAGGCCTGACATCTTTCTTCGGCCTTCGCTCCACCTGCTTCTCCCAGCTGCGTGGCCGCTGCCATCGCTTCGGGAAAAGCAGCAACGACAGCCGGGACTGTCACAGCCAATGGAGGCAATGCGACAACTTCAGACAAATAGAGGGGAAGTCCTGCCATAATAATCCCTTTAGCAGCCGCCTCCAAAGAAGTTTGGACCCCTACACGCGTTAACTCGCAAAGGACACTCTCCTCAGGATTTTTTCCTTCAGCTATTTGCTGATGAATATTGCGGACGCTCTCAATGAGAGTCTCCACATACCCCACCACGTCATTCGCTTGATTGACTTTAGGAAATCTATGCTTAGTCAGTTCAGCAATCACATCGACTGTCAGCCTAAAGGATGTTTTGGGGTCCACTCCTCGAACCTCAATTGCACTGAACGGAAGGCTGGAGGGAATGGGAAGTTCCGATAAGGGGGCCGTGACAAATCGAACATTTGAATGGCCGGGAGTGGATCTCCAAGAAGTGCAATCAAACGGAGAAGAAGACCCCTGAAAAGATCCTCTCCACCCAACATTCGCTATGATAGTCGTTTGATATGGGGAAGGAAAACCTGACATATTCACTCCTTTTTTGAGAAAGAAGTCCAAATTCTCTCTTAACAAAAACTTTAGGTCAAGATTTTTTTTAGCCTGAATTTGGCGACAACCTCTTCTTATAGATCTATTTTATATAGGTATTTCTCTTCTTCTTTAGAGGCTGTGGGAATGTTCATAGGTATGCGATAGCCACCCATGAAGATAGGGTGTTCATAACTTGTCGATACCCTGTTCATAAAAGGGGGGTTGTGAACATCGGCCCAATCTGTGAACATCTTATCGACAGGTTGTGAACAGGTTTTCAACAATGAGTATTGATTGTCCCCATTTTGGCCCTTGTAGCGGGTGCACCCTCGCACAGGACGCCAGCCATCCCCCTATTTGGAGCAAGATCCAAGAGTACCTGCCCAGAATAGAACCCTTGCAGGTGGGCGCCCTTTGCGGCTGGCGCACCAAGGCAAAACTCGCC
>CAYHED010000044.1:0-10278 GCA_964355615.1 uncultured bacterium | reverse complement strand
GCTACCCTTGGCTTGATCTATACTTGGCTGAAAATTTTATTTGGATAGGTTCATGAATAATGAAATCACCTTGTGCAAATGATTTGCATGAGGCTAGTTCAGACAGGATGGCGATTTGTTCGGAATTAAGATTCTGAAAAAGAAAGTGTTTGGAAAAAATAGCTATAATTTCTTGCTTGTTCATGTTTCCCTTGTTTGGAACGCCCTCTGAGGTCTTAGGCGGGTTGGACTGAAAGGGGTACTCGGCCTAAAACGGCACCCACTTTCACCTGTACCAGAAGAGAATTTTGGGTGCAACAAGAGCTGAGTCTTTTTCTATGGGGGGGGCTTTTATTTGCCCAAGAGCAGGAATCGAACCTACGACCTCTTGCTTATGATACAAGTGCTCTACCACTGAGCCATCTGGGCATTCTGGACATTAATATATTTAGGTGTTTTTTGCAACTATACCGCGCTCGGGTGTACCCCAGAGTTCTTGAGGAACATCTGCCAGACCGCAGGCGGTGGTCAAAACGAGCAGTAGGGCAAGGAAACATTGCTTCTTCCTACAAAATGGGACTATGAGAATGGGAAAATATTCTTGCAAGAGATATCATACGCCTCACATGACGAAGTACTTAATACTGGGTGGGGGGATCGCGGGTTTAAGCGCCGCGTGGTTTCTCCACAAAAAACACCCCGAAGCCAAAATCACCCTCCTAGAAAAAAGTGCGCGTCTGGGCGGGTGGATGCAGACGGAGCAGCTGGGGGACTTCTTATTTGAGAAGGGGCCTCGCACATTTCAGACGGGAAAGTGTCCCCATTTATTGGCTTTGATTCGGGATGTGGGTCTTGGGGACGAACTCCTCTTTTCAGATCCCCTTGCGGCCAAACGGTACCTTTGGCACCGGGGGCGCCTCCGCTCTATGGGTTCTTTGGTCCCTCGGCTCCTTCCCTACTTGATCCGAGAGCTCTTTGTGGCAAAAGGGACCGCTGAAGAGGAGACCATTTACCAGTTTGCCACCCGCCGTTTTGGCCCTTTTGTCGCAGAAACGCTCTTCGATCCGATGACCCTTGGCATTTACGGCGGAGATATCCGAACGCTTTCCCTCAAATCGTGCTTTCCGTTTCTAGCAAGAGCCGAAGAGGAGAGTGGCTCTGTCGTGCGCCATCTCTTTAAGAAACCGCAATCGGGCCTCTTTACTCTCAAAAAGGGGATGGGGCAGTTGGTTGCGACGTTGCAACAAAAACTCCCCATAGAAGTGGTCCTTAACTGCCCAGCCCTGTCGGTGACCTCTCAAGAGGTCGTTGCAGGAGGGGCTCGTTGGAGTGCGGATCAGATTTTTTGCGCCCTTCCCGCCTCGATGATGGGACCTTTATTTGGGGTTCCCATTCCCACTCGGGATCTTTCCGTTGTCGGTCTCTTCTACGAGAAGACACCCATCTCTAAAAAGGGGTTTGGCTACCTCGTCCCCACACAAGAGAAGGAACCTCTCATGGGGATGATCTGGGATTCTACTGTGTTTCAGCGCCAGCAAGGGATCGTCACTGCGATGGTGCGCCCTGAGGCGAAAGATCCGGTTGCTGTGGCCGTAGAGGCGATGGAGCGGCACTTGAATGTGAGAGAAAAGCCTGTGCAAACAGCGCTTTTTGTAGCCAAAGAGGCCATCCCCCAATTTGAGGTGGGGCATGCAGAGAAGCTAGCTTTGCTAGAGAAAAGAGCTGGAGGGGTGGTTTTACTCGGCAACTACTTTGAAGGGGCAAGTGTCGAAGCGACACTTGCCAGAACGCACTCAGTTGTTTAAGCGCGACTCCACCACGCAGCAATCGATGCGAGGACGGGGTTCGTTGTTTGATCATCAAAACGGACGGCGCCGACAAAAGACAGTACATCGTTGTAGGTACTAGGTGCATGTCCAAATGCCGAAACCATAAACTGTGTGCCCAGAATACTGATTACACAGCAAGCCAATATCGAAACAGCCAGTTCTTGGCCGTTAAGCTTTTTAAAAGGGCGTACGAGCGTGGGCACGATTGTGGGTGTGTAATCGGAAATTGTCTGAGAGATACGGTTTGTTCCAGTAAAGCCGACGCAATCAAGAGCCGTATGGGCCATTCGCTGAACGACCTCTCCAATAAGCAGGGCTCCAGTGAGGTTAGCGCCAAATACTGGCAAGCGCATTGAAAGTACTAATAGTGAGCTGAGTGCTTGTGGTGCGAAACTTGTGGCAAATGCCATAAATAAACTCCTTGTTGGTTTAGAGAAATATTGGAGTATAGGTTGAGTGAATAATTTAGTGCAAGGGCCATGTAAAGATTTCTTTAGTTGATATGTAAGATCTGTTGGGGTAAACTAGACGCGAAAACTGAGGGGATCCGTCTATGAACTTAACACCTGTAGAACGCCTGGCTTTAGCCGCTTGTCAAAGTACCACGAGGGAGGGGCTGGTTAGTTATTTACGATCTGTCGAGGGGGAGGGAACACCAGCTGAAAAAATGCGCCGCATTTTTGATGGAGTTGTGTCCATGAACATGGATGTGCGCGATCTTGGTATTGGCAAGAGATTCGTTCAGATTATTCGTGAAGCAAAAGACTCTTCATGGGGTACGTGGTTTATGTCTTGTTTGGGACATAAACCCGAACTGGAAACTGTTCAAGAGGAGCTTCCCAAGTACTATTACGTAAACATGAGGGCACCCTCCTCTCATTTAGAGGCGTTGTGTCAGTTTATGAAGGAGTTTCCTCAGCATTTGGGGGCTACGCCGGATGCGATGAAGGGGAACGAGATTGCCGACGTACTGTGCGTCAGTGAGAGAATTTGGCATTCTGAGAATGTGCAGAGTGCTCCGGACAAATACGCCGCTTACGTCGATTTAATGCAGGAAGACGCGATTGGTTCTCACTTGCTGTTTGAAGAGGAGGGATATGATACGTCTCTGCTCAACGAGATTGAGCGCAAGGCGGGCTCACCACTGGAAGGCCGAGTTTCTACGCACTACGGCGCGGTGGGAGATCAGATGCATAAACACATTCGAGGCAACCTGTTTTCAGAAACACTCATGTTTACAGGGGTCGTTGGTGTCAAAGACGACGGCACTGTTGTGTCGCGGAATGGCAAAGGGGCTTACTGGGATAAATTGTCTCCCGAAGAGCAGCGGGGCGCAAAGCCCATGCGTGTGACCTGGAGACAGAGGGAATCGTACCCAGATGGACCCGACTGGACGTCTTGGATCTTGCATAGAACGGTGGACTTTTTGCGCTACGCGTTTCTTAAGAATGTGCTGAAAGTGCCGAGACCTCAGGTAGCTAAGTATACATCGGTGACCAAAGGGCGCGGTCTTCCCGACAACACCCCTGTGATCATTCAGAAGAGGCTAAAACAGCGGGTGGGTGTCATTGCGGAGGAGATCTCCGAATGCGTACCCCTGTTTTTTTAAATCATTTGTTTTAGGGTCTTTTCGGTTTTCTACATAGACGGCGTTGGGGAGTGCAAACGTCGCTAGGTAGAGGTCGGCGGGGGGGCAGTGGGGCCAGTCGAGGAGCAAATTTGCTCGGAAGAAGAGGACGTTTCCCGGCTGGGAGGGAAGGGGGAGGAGGCCGATGGGCGACGGCGCCTGCTGAGCGGTCTCTTTGGCAATGATGCACCCAATCTGCAAGCCTTGAACACTAAAAAATTCTGTACAAGCTCCCATCTTTTGGGGTTTTTCTTCAGGGCTCACCTTCAAGTCGGCGCCGAGTCGAAGCATTTTTTTACCTGCTAAAACCAGAGCAATGGGCCCCAGCTTCTTGATGAGGAGGTTCCTCACCAGAGGGGAATGTTGCCATTGGTCTCGTTCTCCGGCTTTTAGAGCCTGGAAGAGGGCTTCGACATCGAGGTCGATGCCGCCAAATTCAATGTAGCCGTTCTTAGTGAAAAAAGAGCTTTGCTGGGCTGTGATACTGGTACGCATAGGGAAACCAGCATAAACTTCTATCGGAAAAGGGACAAGAAAATTATACTGTAGAACATGAATTTAGAAGAAGTAGAAGAGCGGCTCGGATACATTTTCACAGGGAAAGAGCTCCTTTTAAGGTCCCTGGTCCACCGTTCCTTTGTCAATGAGCATAAGGAGATGCAGGGGCAGCACAACGAGCGGCTTGAGTTTTTGGGCGACTCGGTCCTGGGCTTCTTCATCGCCGATTACCTCTACCACCGCCTCCCCAATCATCCGGAAGGGCAGCTATCGCTCCTCCGCTCTCGCTTGGTCGACGCCGGCTCCTGCGCCCAGTACTTGCAAAAACTCGATCTTCAAAATTATCTTTTGCTCGGGCGCGGGGAAAAAATGACGGAGGGGAAGAGCAAAACCTCCATCCTGGCCGATGCGTTTGAGGCGGTTATTGGGGCGATCTATCTCGATGGGGGATGGGGGGTCGTAAAATCGTTTCTCCTCTGCCATCTCGAGTCGACCATTGAGGCGGTGATTGGGAGTCCTCCGCGCAACTACAAGGCGGAGTTGCAAGACTACTCCCAAAAGCAGTTTCATAAGGCGCCTGTTTACAAAGTGATTCAGGAGAGCGGTCCCGATCATGCGAAGGTATTTCACGTGATGGTGTTTCTCAATGAAATGGAAACGGGATTGGGGATGGGCGCTTCAAAAAAAGAGGCCGAACAGCGGGCCGCATTTGAGGCACTCACAAAACTATGAGCAAGACGAAGGTGATTTGGTCGTGTCGCGATTGTGGACACAATCAACTGAAATGGACCGGGAGCTGTCCGCAGTGTCAAAATTGGAATACCCTCACGGAAGAGATCGCCGCCGCTGAAGAAAAACCCCGCTTTGAGTCCAAGAAAGGGGCTCCTGCAAAAGCGGTCCGCATTTCCGAGG
The DNA here is from genome assembly GCA_964355615.1 of uncultured bacterium. Classification (GTDB taxonomy): domain Bacteria; phylum Chlamydiota; class Chlamydiia; order Chlamydiales; family SM23-39; genus CAIVVG01. Next base: position 5,433 of record CAYHED010000044.1, on the reverse strand, counting down.
TGAACCCAGACGCTTTTCGGCGCATTTCGATGAAGATGGGGGAACTCGATCGCCTCTTTGGCGGCGGGTTGGTAGAAGGGTCTTTGAATCTCGTGGGCGGCGAGCCTGGCGTAGGGAAGTCCACCTTGATGCTTCAGATTGCGAACGCCCTCGCTTGTCAAGGGCTAACGGTTCTCTACATCTGCGGAGAAGAGTCAACCGCGCAAACATCTCTCCGCGCGCTCAGGTTAGGCGTCGACCACCAAAACCTCTACCTGCTCAATGAGACCCAGTTTACCGCCATCCGCTCCCAAATTGAGCAGCTCAAACCCGATGTGGCGATCGTCGACTCGGTGCAAATCGTCTACAAAGCAGAACTCCCTTCAGCTCCCGGTTCTGTCGTCCAAGTGCGGGAAATCGCCACCGAGTTCATGCATCTGGCCAAAGGGCACGGCATCACCACCTTTCTGATCGGCCATGTGACAAAAACAGGAGACCTCGCAGGTCCCCGCGTCCTCGAACACATCGTCGACACCGTTCTCGACTTTGAAGGGGATCGGCAACACGGATTTCGCCTCTTAAGAGCCATTAAAAATCGCTTTGGCGCCACCGATGAGATCGCGATTTTTCAGATGAAGGAAAACGGCTTAGTCGAAGTGCCCAACCCCTCTCAAGCCTTTTTGGAAGAGCGGATGAAAGAGATCCCCGGATCGGCCATCGTGCCCGGCCTCGAAGGAGCCCGTTCTTTCTTACTGGAGATCCAGGCCCTCGTAACAACCACCGCCTTTGCCACCCCCTCTCGCCGTTCAGCCGGCATCGACTCCAATCGACTCGGACTCCTCCTCGCCGTCTTAGAAAAGCGGGTCGGCTACCAGCTCCACCACTCCGACGTCTTTGTCGCTCTAGCAGGCGGCCTGAAGATCATCGAGCCCGCCATAGATCTCGGCATTGTGTTGGCCATCGCATCCTCTTTTTCCAATCGCCCCATCCCCTCAGATGTCCTCGTTTTAGGCGAAGTTGGTTTAGGAGGGGAAGTGCGCGGCGTAACCCGAGTAGAGACGAGACTCAAAGAGGCCATTCATATGGGATTTAAGAAGTGTATCCTGCCGAAAAAGAACCTCAAGGGGCTCCCCCCCTCCCTCACGGAGAAAATTCGCCTCGTCGGCGTAGACCTCGTCGACCAAGCCATCCAGGAGGTTTTATTCTGAGAATTGGAGCACGCTCCTCCCCGCTATCGCGCGTACAGGTAGAAGAAGTGATGAGACAAATTCCGACTCCCTACACCGTCGTATGGATCGAGACGACCGGCGATAAAGACAAAAAGACTAGTCTTCGCACCCTCGATAAGAAGAGCAACTTCTTCACCAAAGAACTCGACGAACTCCTGCTCCAAGGAGAGATCGACTGCGCCATCCATTCGGCCAAAGACCTCCCCGACCCACTACCACAAGGACTCGTCCTAGCCGCCCTCACCAAAGGGCTCGACCCCAGAGATAGCCTCGTCTTTAAAGAGCCCCTTAAACAGGGAGCGACAGTTGCCACATCGAGCCTCAGGCGCGAAGAGATCATCCGAGCATGGCGCCCCGATCTCAAGTGCGTCGACGTGCGCGGCACGATCGAAGAGCGGCTCGCTCAAAACGTCGATGGCGTCGTCATCGCAGAAGCCTCCCTCATCCGCTTAGGGTTAACCCACCTCCAACGGATCTTTCTCCCCGGAGACACCGCCCCCATGCAAGGCCGTTTGGCCATATTGGTGCATGAGAAGAATCAATCCGTGAGGGATCTATTCGCGCCTTGTACCTTGGCTTGAAGTCCCCCAATTCCCAATACGTCCACTATCCAGTCATACGGACCGAAAAGCTCAAGAGCTTTGTGCTCCCAGTAGAGTGGAAACAGTTCACCCACGTGATTTTTACGAGCCAGGAAGCCGTCCGTTACTTAGACCAACCGTTGGGTGACAAACAGGTCATCGCAGTAGGCGAAGCGACGGCCAATGCGGCAAGGAGCAGGGGAGGGGTTCCTCTCATCGCCGCCCCCTCTACGCAGGAGGGGGTCATTGCCCTTTTACAGACCCGGGATCTCTCAGATGGCTTCCTCTTTTTTCCTCACTCGGTCAAAGCTCGGGAGGGGTTAATCCAGTTCTTGCGCTCTTATCGCCACGTGTGTCTTCCTCTCTACGACACCGTATTTCAAAAACCAGAGCCCGTTCCCGACCTCGATGCCATCGATGAAATCGTTTTCACAAGCCCGTCGACCGTCGAGGGATTTCTCCGGATCTTCGGAGCCCTGCCCCAGAACAAAAAGCTCACGGCGATAGGACCTATTACTCAGGAGGTTATTGATATGTCAAAAGATGTCCCCCTGTTCGGGGAGCAATCGAGCTCTTGACACTTGGAACTACTGCATGGTATACCACTACAGAAAAATTTGAGGTCCAATGAGAAAGTTGTTGATCGCAAGATGTACCCTTCTAAGCTTGATTGTCGGTGCTTCCTCTCTTTACGCCAATGCAGATCAAGATGCAGCCGAAAATGTGTTTCGGCGCGCCCAGACTTCAATTTCCAGAATTGAAGAGGGGAAAATTTTCCTTAAACCGGAAAAGCTCCACCTTGAGCACGGCGTCATCTACGTTGAAGATATCGATGGGGCAGCATTTGCTATTCCAGCCGTCTTTTCCACTGAAGGCCGTCCCTATGTGCAAGTGGGTGACTCCGTTATTTTCAATTCATGGAAATGTGACTGCGGTACCTGGAATCACAAGTGGGATAATCCCACGCACTGCTGGAACTGCGGCAGGCCTCGCTAAGATTGCACTAAAAGGGCGAGAGTGACCTCAAGGTTATTTCTGAGGAAATAGGTCCAGCGGACGACCCTACGCGCTTTTTTGTAGTGTCTTTTGAGCTGTCTGGTTTCTTCCGTAGTAGGATCACAGGCGAAACCGGGGGGAAGTAGTGCTCCGGGCCAAGGCCACTCATTACTAAACATTGGCAGAGGGCTTTGTCCTGACCCCTGAGGTTCCGTGACGCAGCGAGATGCCCCTTCTTGGTGTTGTTCGTAAAGGTAAGCGTTATTTCTTCCAAATCCAAGCAGAATCCCCATCAGACGGGTGTGGTCAATCAATGCATAAAAGTCGTGGTGTTCGGGATGGGTTAAGATCTCAAACGCGCCCTCACTTGTACAGGATCTTCCTAAAATTTCTTGAAAATCGCCTAAATGCTCTTGAATCGTGGTCATACACAACTTGGGGGAGATTAATGCGATCTCTCTTCTGCCCTTCCCCATAAAAGAATAATCGATAAGGATGTGCCTTTTCCTTGGGAAGAGGGATTGGTATTTTTCCCAAACCAGGTATCCCCGCATCATTTTTTGGTGTCTTGGTCTTTTAAATGCTTCTCGGCAGAAGGGTAATAAATCCTCCGTATCTTCGACAATGACGTTGGAGATGCTCATGGGTTTATAGCCGACCAGTGTATAGGGGTATTGGTCAAACGAAATAACCTGACCGATAAAAAAGGTGAGATCTTGCTTTTCTTGAGGACTCAAGATTTTGAGCTTCTCGCGAATGGTGAGGAGCTCCTCATGAGAAACAACGTTATAAAGGTTCCTTTCGTGCACAAGGAATGCCAAGCCGCTGAGAAATAACAACCCACAAATGAGTAATGTCTTTCTAAATCGCATTTACAATTCTCATATAAAAAAGTCGTTGAGTGTTACTTCTGAGTTGACTAACTCCGTCGAGTACTCGTTCTTATGGAGGCCGAACGGGGTAATAAATGTTAAAAAAAGAGTTTTAGACACTTTAGTCTGTTCGCGAAATACGGCAATTTTTCGCTCTAATTCTTTCGCATAATTCTGATCAATAGTGAAGGGACCATGGTGAAATTTGATCTCACACAAATTGATGCAGTCATCTCTACGATCAATGATCAGGTCGATTTGGGCGCCTCTCTCCGATTTGTCCTCAGGGCGATAGGACCACTGGGAATCAATCGTCAATACCGCCGCAATTCCTAGGGTTTTTTTGATTTGCGCAATGTGTTTAAAACAAATGCTTTCAAAAGCATATCCCGACCAAGTCTTCCAACGGGGATCATTTTGCATCTTGAGCCAGTAATCGCTGTCACGGCCCAAAACAATACTTCCCTTTACTTGCTCCATCCAGGTCATATAAAAGTACGAATATTCATCGATCAACCACAGCTTTTTGTCCTTTGTCCTTTTTTGAAATTCAGGGCAGGCTGCAACAAATCCAGATTCTTCTAATTCTTCAAGAATGGATGAGGCATGCCCACCCGAAGGGATGTGAAGTTTCGAGAAAAGTTCTATCTGGGAAATCCCATTTTTCTTTTCCGATAATCCCTTGATAATTCGAACGTGTGTCTGTGAGTCGTCAAAGAGAGATTGATATAGGTTATTGAACTCTCCAACAAGTTGACCTTGAGGAGTAAAACAGAGGCGGTTGATGGTTTGGGCTGTAGAATCTCCCGGCAAAATATAGGTCAGATATTTGGCTATGCCTCCTAAGGACATGTACAACTCAATGATCTGTTTACGAGATAGTTTGATATGCCTCGATAAAAGGAATTGTTCTGTTTCACCCAGGGTAAACGCATTGAGCTTGATCACCTCGCTCAGGCGACCGTAAAGCCCCCCTTTGTTATTGATGATTTTTTTGATAATCCAACTAGCGGCAGACCCGCATACGATCAGGATCAGATTGTTCATGTGGGAAAAGTGCTGATTCCACATATACTCAAGCGCTGGGAGAAACCCTGATCGAGCTGAGGCCAACCAAGGGAGTTCATCAAAGAAAAGGATCACTTTTTGGGAAGGATCTACCTTGCTGACGGCGTCCTTTAGAGCATAGAGAGCTTCGTCCCAATCTTTCGGTTTAGAAGCCCCTTCTACGGAAGGGAACAGACTTGTGAGTTCCCTGTAGAATTTACGCACCTGAAGCTTCTTGCTGCTGTTTATGCTGCCCGTAATGGAAAAATAGACCCCCTTGTCCCGGAAAAACTGATGGATAAGATAGGTTTTTCCTACCCGCCTCCTTCCGTAAACAGCTAGGAATTCGGGTTTTGTAGATCGGAGCAACCGATTCAGAATCTTGAGCTCCCGCTCCCTGCCAAAAATAGGTTCTATCGTAGCCTCTTCCATGAGCAGGATTATAGGCGAGCAGGACCAAAGAAAGCAATAGATAGCGCGCATTTGATGCATCAAACGCGCGGAATGTGGCTAAAATTCATACATTCCGCGCGTTTGATAGGGGGTCTCGCTCGGATGGAAGGTGAGAGTCCTCAATAGTTTATTTTCTAAGTATCTGGGTATAAGCCTGTTGTGATTAAATCATTGGCTGCTGCTGGAATCGCCACCCAAGAACCTATCCCACTAATAAGTTTCAGTCGATTTTTGGGTTCTTTTGAGCCGATTTTCGATTCAAAATTGGGGGGCCAT
>CAYHED010000043.1:0-10507 GCA_964355615.1 uncultured bacterium | reverse complement strand
CGCTACCCTTGGCTTGATCTATACTTGGCTGAAAATTTTATTTGGATAGGTTCCTAAACTAAATAAGATGATTTTTTGCGCGCTTACCCAATGAATCACCCCTAGATTGACGAGTCCCCCCAAAAAATAACCAAATCCTAAGAAAAGTGCGATGTGCCCATAACCGATCGCCGAATAATGGAGAGTGTCCTGAATTAAGAAAGGGGCAATGATATTGAAGATCACAAGCATAGAGTAAAGGAGAGCGGCAATCAATCCGTATCGCAAAAATAGACGGTGCCGGATCACTCCAAAAACAGTTTTTGCAATTTGACCAAGATGAAGAGCCGCAAGATGGAAATGCGTTTCAGGGAGACAAATCGCCGCATAAACAGTGGTCAACAGCCCATAGATGCCAAAGAAGTAAAAGCTCGCCTGCCAATTGAAATAATCCTGCAAATAGCCACCGATAAAAGGGCCAATAATCGGTCCGATAGCCCAACTGGTAGTAAAATAAGTCATTGCTTTGGTACGCGCCATCCCCGAGAAGCAATCGGCTATAATAGCTCGGCATACACTGCCAGCACCTGCCATTGAGACCCCCTGCAGAAAACGGCAAAGGATCAGCATTCCAATATTCATAGAGAAGGCCGCCAAAAAGCTGATCAGTGTGAAGAGCCCACAGCTTAAGACTATGATTTTTCTTCTACCCAAACTATCAGACAACACGCCCAAAGAAAACTGACCAAGGGCATAGCCCAACATGTAGAGCCCGACCGTGAATTGCACCAAATAGGTAGGCGCCCCAAAATAGCGCCCAATCGCTGGTAAGGAGGGAACGTACAAATCGGTGGTCGTCCCCATCAAAAACGGAATCAGAAAAATACAGGCGAGGATATGCCTTTTCTGTGAAGCCGACAGCTCTTGTTTCATAGTTTCTAAATACAAAATGGAGCATTAAAGAGCCCATCCTATCCGCTCAGCTCGCTCTCCGAGAGGGCAACCTCTCTTAGGCTTAGTCATTTAATATGCTTATATTTAGACACTTACAATCAACTCACCCACCACAAACCTTTCTACTCACTGAGTCGATTGTGAGTCGATTGAGTCGAAAAACACCGTTTATTTGACTCAATCGACTCATTAGGGGTGATGGAGAATTTTGCAAGTCCCTCTGAATGGCCGAGATTGCGCTAAGGGCGCAGTTCAAAAATCAAACTAATACAAAAAACCAAAGAGCCAAAGTGGGATTTTGTTCCCGATGCCGGTTTCTACATTGTCTTGGACGACATAGGCCTTTTGGTGATCTCGAATTTGTTTGGAGGATTTATTCGCTCCCCCGACCTCAAGCAAAATCGTCTTGTCGATTAAAAAGTCCCCATTAATGGGCAACGTAACACAGTGCCTTCGATGTACCATGTTCAACAAAAACGTCTCTCGAATCGTCCCCACATTTTCATAGCTTTTCGCAATCACATAGCAAAGATTGGTATTTTGCAAATAGATTTTAGCCGGGTTTTCAATGGCATCGAGCTTCTCCGAGCTCTTGTACATAGAGATCAAAAGGTCAGCATCTTCTAGGAGAGTAAAATAGGTCTTCAACGTCCTTTCATCTCCGATATCTAGGAGCTTTTTCAAACTGTGCCAATTCGGGATGTAGGGCACATTCTGGGCGATAAAAGTCATTAAATGGCGAATTTTCTTCACGCTAATCCCCGATAGATGGGCGTAAATAGAGGTCAGGTCGGACTCTATGGTCGTATGTACATTTTGCTCGAGTGTGATTTCGAACTTTGCATCATCGTTTAACTCGAAATAATAGGGGTAATAGCCGAAACGCAAATATCTGTGGAAATGGGGTAGAATTTTCCCCGCTTGGTGCTTCTCTAACTCGGCAATGATCCTATGGCCGTGCCCCTGATGATTTTCGAGAAGATTTTCCAGTTTTAAGGCGGGCAGCTGGATTTTAAGGGTCATCTCCAAATATTCCCGAAAAGAGAGGCCGGGAATACGGTAACTGATCGAGCGTCGGCTTAAGTCGTGCGACCCTTTATGAATCTCCAGAGCCGAACTTCCCGAAGCGAGAATTTTCAATTTAGGGAAACTGTCATACATGCTCTTCAACTCAGCTGACCAGTCGGTGACTTTATGAATTTCGTCAAAAGCAATGAACTCCCCGCCATGCTTTTCGAATTCTTCCGCGATGCGATAGAGAGAAGTCCCCGCAAGGGACAAGTGGTCAGAGGGCACATACAGAATTTTTGGACTCAGCAAGTCGCCCTGCACATGGTCCAGCAAATACTGAACGAGCAGCGTCGTCTTCCCAACCCCTCTCTGGCCAATGAGAATGGACAGCCGCTCAGTGAGGGTGGCTGTTTGGATGAAATAGCGACGAAAGTCCTGGTTCTTAGCTAGTAGGAATTTTCGGCTCAACTGAAAGCACTGTTCTAGGTACCCGTCCATATCCCTGATTATACGGAACGAGATCCTAAATAATCAAACGTTTATTAGGATCGCATTCCTAACAAAATCGCAACAACCTCATTACGAGCGTGTTGCGATTTTTCGTAAATCGTGTATAACTAGGTATAAGTCGGCCTTTTAGACCGCTTGCTGACCGGGCCCTGCAAACTGATTCAGAAATATCTGAGCCTTCATAAGACAGACATCAGACTTGCCACCCTCGGAGAGTTTCTCAAAGAAGTGGTTGACAATCTCAGACTGGATTCGATCGTGTTCCTGAAGAATCTGCTCTCTATCTCCGCGGCCCTGCAGATTGCTCATGAGGCTGTCCCGCTCGTCTTTGATTATCCGGCAATACGAGGAAAACGCATCGAACGAAGGGGGTTGGCATCGCTCGAGCAAAGCCGCTCTTGCTTTGTCGAGTAACCTATTGCGTCCATCATGAGAGCGCCCGCTGCCTCTGGAATAGAGGTCATATCGAAATGCCAACCCCAGGAAAATGTTTGTAAACTGAGACCCGCGTAGCGATGAGATGTGACAAGGAGGAAGCAGGGCAATCAATCGATCGACAATTCGTTCATTACCGCTTTTCACGAAAACCTCGAGCCACATTAATAGAAATGCTGACAGCTCCTTTCCTGAAACTTGCGACGAGTCTACTTTACTTAAAATCCGAAGCGCCCGGTCGTCGGCAACAGACCCTTCCAGTCTCCTGAGCTCACCCAGCCTAGAGGAGGCAACAGGCACTCCTCAGCTACAAGAATCCAACACCCTGCTCAGAGCACCCAAGGACCAGTCATTGCGCATCTCCAAAATCTGCTCAAAAGAGGGACCATCGCACTTTGAAGCGGCCCACCACAAAACCAAGTCATCGTCATGCCAATTTGCTTTGCAGAGACGGACCACTTCCACATTCCCTGCGCTCGCTGCTTTGTCCATCGGGTTGCTCCACCCTTCTACAACCAATTTGTACAGATTGTAGATATTCCCAAGCAAAGGAATCATTCCTACGCATAGCCTCAGCCGCTCTTTGTTCAGCACATGGATCTTAATCTCTGTTTGTAGACCGGGAGTGATGACGCTCGCTGCATCGTGCACTCGGTGGGTGAGTTGATAGAGCAACTGCGCTCCATTGGTCAGTGTACTAAGACCGGGGGTGCAATCACAGATCGCGTCGACGATTTGAACCTGTTTGCTCCAGCTTGCCGCCATTGCCATAAATAAGACTCCTTGGTTTTGAACGCCTGCCACTGTAGCAAAACCAATCTTTTAATTTCGACAAAAAATCGGCAGTGCAATACAATCCACTGTTTGAACACTGGAGTTTTTTCCGCATGAATCTCAGTCTTATGTTCACCCGATGTTTGTTCTTCCTCTTAAGCCTCTTTTTCATGACCGTCTACATGACCTCTGGTCCGGACGGCATCACGCCAGCGCACCTCCTCTCAGGAGCTATTCTGGGAGCCGCTCTAGGCACTCTCCTCATTGGCTTGGAGATTCTGTTTCGCCGCTTCAACCTGCGGGCCTTCAACATCGCGATCGTCGGGCTCTTCATCGGCTATCTCATGGGCCAAGCGCTCGTCTTGGTGCTCTCTGCGATTTTAGACATCAGCTCCGCTTCCGTTCATCTCGCTCCCCAGTCACTGGAGATTTTAAAGATTTCGCTCTTCCTCTTCGGCACGTATCTGGGCACTTTGATGACGCTGCGGGCAGCCGATGAATTTTACATCAGCATTCCGTTCGTCCGCTTCACTCCGACGGCTCATAAGAAAAAAGACCTCATCGTAGAGCCCTCCATTCTCGCAGATGCTCGGATCCTCGACCTAGCTAACTCAGGTCTGCTCGACCACCACCTCGTGGTCCCTCGCTTCATCGTCAAAGATTTGTATGCGCAAGCGGAAGTGAGCGATGAGAGCATAAAAACAAAGGCGAAGCGCTCCTTAGAGGTCTTGAAAAAACTCGAGGTGATTTCCCATCTGGAGATGCGCTACAACGAGACCGATTTCCCTGAGATCAAAGATCCGATGGGCAAACTCCTTAGACTCGCGCGGTTGCTCGATGCCAATCTGCTGACCGCCGATATCACTCGGGTGCAGATGTCCTCGATCGAGGGGATCAAAGCGGTCAACCTCCACTCGCTGTCCAATGCGCTCAAACCGCTCATGCAGGCGGGAGAAAACATCAAAATCAAGATCCAGCGCTCTGGAAAAGAACCGCGCCAAGGAGTGGGTTATCTGGAAGACGGGACCATGGTCGTCGTCAATGGTGGCGGGCAGTTCATTGGAGCAGTCATCGATGCGCAAGTTCTTTCCGTCAAGCACACATCCTCTGGCCGGATGATTTTTTGCAACGCCATGGGCGAAGAGGAAATCCACAACCACCACACGCACCACGATGAGTAGTAAAGGGCTCGGCAACGACATCATCGAGATCGACCGGATCCGCAAGAGCATCGAGCGGCATGGGGTCCATTTTCTCAATCGAGTTTTTACTCAAAGAGAACAAGACTACTGCTACCAGTTCCAAGACCCAGTGCCCCACTTCGCTGCCCGCTGGGCTGCAAAAGAGGCGGTCGCAAAGGCCTTTGGAACCGGATTTGGCGCCGACCTCGCCTGGCACGATATCGAGATCCTCAATAACGAGCGGGGCAAGCCGGTTGTGTTCCTCTCCGCTCCCGTCCAAGCTCTCTACAATAACCCGCACCTGCTCGTCTCCATGAGCCACTGCACCTCGTATGCCAGCGCCACTGCCCTCTGGGATTAAAGAATCATTTAACAACCGGAAAAAACATGAGCCTTCTAGAAATGATGGACAGCCTTTCCCTTACCCACCCACCACTACTCAATCAAGAGTTCACTGACCGAAGAATCCAAGCCCAAAGACTCCAACAAGACCTGGAGCACATTCACTCCCTTCTAAAATGGCTGCAGTCTTATAACCAGGCAGCTGTTTTAAGCCTAGAACCTACCCAACCTCTTTTGAGGGAATTGGGTCTACAACTCCCCCCTTTCCTCACGGCCTCCCAACTCCAAATCCACCTAACCTCACTGCAGACTCTCAAGCAATCTGCGCTGAGTACTCTTAAGAGTTGACGAGTAAAGGCTCTTTTTGATAAAATCTCCCCTCTTTTAAGTCGTTTATAGAGAGCTGTTAAGATTTAAATAATGTTTTGTATAGCGCCTTTAGTTCCAAGGACTTATATTAAAGGCGCACCTTAGCTAAGGAGATGTGAGAAATGGTCAAAGCAATTGAGAACATCGAAGAAGTAGCCGCAGAGAAGCGCGTCGAGGCTATGAAAGCAGCCTACGAGGCGGGAGCCAAAGAAGCTGTCCGCGCTGATGTGGACACTGTGCGCAAGACAGAAGAGATCTCCCCCCAAATCATCGAAAATGTAGATCTCGTCTCCGGAACAGATATCCCTGTCCATCCATCGCGGGTGTCAACAGTAGATTCCCTCTCCGACAAAGAGGTCGTTGAACGGGCATGGGAGCGGTTTCCTGATGCTGCATTGGAGATGTTAAAACTGCTCCAGCTACGGGAAACCTACCACAACAAAGAGTTGAATGACTGCATCGCTGAAACAAACAAGCTACGCCAAGAGATCTCTCAGATCAATGCCCTCAATAAACTGATTGGGCGTGCAAAAGGGGATGAAGTCCTCAACCAAACAGATGAGATCAAGGGACTCCTGCGGGAGCTCAATCTCGAATTCAATGGCAACACGACCGTCGCTGAGGCACGTATCCATCTCGATGCACTGGGCCAACAAAAGAAAACCGATCTCTCTATCCCACTAACGACCAAGCTCCCCGTTCTCACTCAACACATGCAATCGTTCGTGGACATCATGAGAGATGTTCTCCGCAAGCGAGAAAAACTGAACGACGCCATCCAAAACATCATCAGGCATTAAGGGGGTTCGTCATGGTTCAAGCAATACATAGACTGATGACAGAGACTCTGCCCCAGCTAGAAGAGCTGAGCAGCGAGTCTGTCGAGTTGACGCGGCTCGATTGGGAAGGTCTCAAGCTAGAGATCTCTCAAACGGAAATAGAACAGATCGAGGCCATCCAAAAACATCTCGAGGCCGAGAGGGCCGAAAACAACTGGTCCCTCTGGAATCAGGGCTTGCAGTATGGGGGCTCCGCCGTTTCGATTTGGCTGGGTCTGCAGTGCATAGCCGTGCCGGGAGGTTACCAAGCTGGGGCCGCACTGATTGCAGGTGGAGTCACTGGGCTGACCCATCGCGGAATTTCCGACCTGGGCGGCTGGAAGGCTTTATCAGCGCTGATTGCCCAATCTAGAGAGCAGCAAAAACGGATTGAAAATGGGATCGATCTCGCAGTTTCTGGCACCGTCCTAGCCCTTACCTTGGGCCATGGTCTCTTTACTAGAGCCCTTCTCCAACCGCAGATGTTCGAGACCACCGCTAACGTCGCCCAAAAAGCGGCGGCGATCTTGGCCGCCCTCACTCGGGTGGGCCAAGCAAAAGCTCAGGCGCGAACAGCTGAAAAGCGGAGCGACCTTGAGCTCACTCAGACTCACAAATCGCTTCTGCAACAAAACCAAATTGAGACAGCTCAAAACTTAAACAATGAATTCCAATCTCAATCGGAAATCCAACGAGTTTTCCGAAGAGCCATTGAGAACCACTAGGAGGATCTATGTCAGTAACAGGCGTTCAAAATACCAACAGTTTCGTCACATGGAATCATGAAGAAAACTACATCACCAAGACGCAAAAGCTCGCTGCAGAAATTCAGCATTTGCTGAACGATTCTACCCAGGAAAAGACCCACAACTCCGAGCTAGACAAGAAAGAGTATAAACAGATCAATGCCACTGCTGCTGGTTACCATACTTCGATCGGCCGTGCCAATGTAGTGACAGCGATGGCCGAGCTCCTCGCCGTGGGGATCTGTGCTATGAAGATGGACAGTCCGGCGATGCAAGCTGCTGGCGCTAAGATCGTATCCGCGATCGGCTCTACCTGGCCATCCGAGTACCAAAGAGAGCAAGCAATAGCCAACAGCAATGCGCAACTTCTCTACACAAAGATCCAGAATGGGTCCTCACAACAGCAAAACGAAGCGATGAAGCAAGAGATATTGAATGCGTTGAACAAACTGCTAGAGACTCTCTCTGCGTCTACTCGCTAGGGAATCTCTTTCCTTTTTCAACCCACCTGTGTATAGGAAAGGAAAGAGCGGTATATGTTAGCGTTAGTTCGCAAGTCTTCTTTCGATTTTCTTGAGCGGGTCGGCGAGTACTCCTGTTTGATCGCAGAGGTGTTTGTCGCGACAGTAAAACGCCCCCCCGCCTGGTCGCTCGTCCGCGAGCAGCTCTACAATGTGGGGGTCATGTCGTTTACCGTCGTTGCGGTGACTGGCTTTACGACCGGCTTTGTCTTAGCCGCTCAATCATTTTACCAGCTCGGAGAAAAGGGACTCGCCGCCATTACAGGTGTCTTGGTCGCCAAATCGATGCTCACAGAACTCGGGCCTATCCTCACCGCCTTCATGGTTACGGGGCGGGTCGGCTCGGCGATGTGCGCGGAACTCGGCACGATGAAGGTGACCGAACAAATCGATGCGATGAAGTCAATGGCCATCAACCCCAACCGCTATCTGATCGCTCCCCGCTTCATTGCCGGGACTGCGATGGTCCCCCTCCTCTCCCTCTTTAGCTCCGTCATGGGTATTTTCGGGGGGTATTTGATCGCCGTTTACCTCTTCCACCTCTCCCCTTCTGTCTACTTCAACCCCATGCAGACTCACATCACCCTCTTTGACGTAGCGACCGGCTGCATCAAATCATTTGTCTTTGGGATCATTTTGGTCACCGTTTGTTGTTACCGGGGCATGAAAACCTCGGGGGGCGCCGCAGGAGTCGGAAGGGCCACTACACAGAGCGTGGTGACCAGCTATATCCTCATCCTCATCTCCGACTTCTTTTTGACCATGGGACTGAACATGATCCACCAAATCCTCAAATACGACCACTGGACAAAATGATACAGATCAAAAACCTTTGGAAACGGTATGGTTCTTTCGAAGTGCTCCGCGGTCTGAACCTCGAGGTGCGCCAAGGGGAGATTTTGGTGATTTTGGGACGCTCCGGAGTGGGAAAAAGCGTGCTGCTCCGCCAGATTATCGGCATTGAAAAGCCCGATCGGGGGTCCATCACGGTAGATGGAGTCGAGATCACCGCCCTGAAAAAAAATGAGATCTACCAAGCCGTTCGCAACATGGGAATGCTCTTTCAGGGAGCCGCCCTTTTCGACTCGATGAATTTGGAAGAGAACACCGGCTTTTATCTCAAAGAACACAGACTCTTTTCCCCCCGAGAAATCCAAGAAAAAGTAGCTATCGCGCTCCAAAAAGTGGGTCTGGAAGGGGCTGAAAAGAAAATGCCCTCCGATCTCTCCGGAGGGATGCGCAAACGGGCAGGCCTCGCCCGCCTCCTCGTCTACCGCCCCTCGATCCTCCTCTACGACGAACCGACGACAGGCCTCGACCCCATCACCTCTCAACAGATCAATGAACTGATCGTAAATACCCAAAACGAGCTCAAAGGGACCAGCATCGTAGTGACCCACGACATCCACTCAGCCCTCTTCATGGCCGATAGGCTAGCCCTCCACTGCGACGGACAAATTATCCATGTTGCTAAGCCTAAAGAGTTTATGAATATAGACGACCCCATTATTAATTTCTTAAGAGAAACGCTTGTAACCCAAGCTAGAAAGGACACTCCCCAATGACAGACAAAACAAAAAACACCCTGATCGGACTCTTTGTCACTTTGGCAGTCGGAGCCATGATTGGCCTGATCCTCTTTCTAGAGCCGCAAATCGGCGATGGGAAAAAGACCATCGAGGTGCGCTTTGCGAATATCGCAGGGATTTCAGTTGGCACGCGGGTCACCTTTGCAGGACGGCCGGTGGGAGAAGTCGTTGCCATCCGCGAGCTCTCTGAAGCCAGACAAGAAGCCCCCGATGAGTCGGGCCGCGTCTACCTCTACCAGCTCACCCTCAAACTCGATTCGAGCGCAACAGTTTACAACACCGATGAGATCGCCGTCCGCACAACTGGACTCATGGGAGAAAAATCGGTTGCCATCCTCCCCCGCATAGCCGCCAAAGGAAAACCGAGCTTCCCCATCACCAACCAGATTCTCTACGCCAACTCGATCGACCCCTTTGAAAATACGGTGAACCAGATTGGCAAAGTGGCTCACCGCCTCGATGGCGCAGTCCAACACATCGACCAATGGTTCTTGGATAACCAAGCCCGCCTCACCGGCGTTTTAGAATCGCTCGACGGCGCCCTCGGCCAAGCAGACCTCATCTTAGGTTCCGTAGAAGCGGAAAAACTCGTCCCCGCCATCCGCGAAGGAGTCCACCTCCTCAACGACAACCTCCGCTCCGTCAAAACCAGTCTTGAAGACGACCAACTCCTCAGCCGCATCGCCGGCCTCACCGATAACTTCGACAAAGCGGTCGACACCTTCAATACCGAAGGGGCCGCATCGCTCCGCAACATCCACCAAATCACCCGCGACCTCTCCACTGGAACCGGCACGATCGGACGCCTGATCAACCAAGAAGACTTTTACCTCCGGATGAACTCCCTTATGAGCAAGGGAGAAACCCTCATGAACGACATGAACCACTACGGCATCCTCTTCCAATACAACAAACAGTGGCAAAGAGGCCGGACGAAAAGAGCCAATATCCTCAAGTCATTGGATACGCCCCAAGAATTCCGCGCCTATTTTGAAGGGGAAATCGACAGTATGAACACCTCTTTAGGACGCCTCACCGAACTCGTCGAACGGGCCCATGGAGATGGCGAGCGGTCCAAAGTGCTCCACAGCGAGCCGTTCCGCAAGGACTTTGCTGTCCTCATGAGGCAGGTGCAGAGCCTCTCTGACTCGATCAAGCTGTATAACGAAAGCTTGGTCGCTCAGTCTGAGATGGAATAGCGTAAAAAAAATGAACCACAGAGTCACAGAGGGGAGAGAGGAAAGCACAGAGGAGAAAAATTTCTTTTTTGCGAGAGCA
>CAYHED010000042.1:0-10532 GCA_964355615.1 uncultured bacterium | reverse complement strand
TGCATCATAGCTCCCTCAATTCTGGCCTGTTTTACCTAGAGCCCGGATGCAATTTCTATGAACACTGGCACAAAAGCTGGGGCATGTTAGTCATCAGACAAAAAATCAGCTACATCCGAACGCAAGCGATGTACGGATCGACCACCCAACTGAGTTTTATCAACAGCGGCAGTGGGGATTTTACCACCTCTTCCGGGCTGCTATCCGAAAACTTCGTAGGAACAAGCTTCCAGGTTCTGGCGCGATTTGAAGCAGGGCCCTTTATCTCCGCCACCTATCGCGGGCAGTGGGGAGACTCTTTCCAGTTGAATGAGGCTCGTCTGCGCGTCGGTTGCTACTTCTAATCAATGGCGATAGCGCTCAGCGACTCAAAGTGGAGTGCGCTGCCCCCTCCCAAAGCCAGCTCTAACAGGGGGTGATGGGAGGGGCAAACGAGGACCGGCAGGGCCGGTGTTTGCTTGAGGGCCTCGAGTCCCCGAAGGCTGTCTTCAAAGCCGATGATCTTATCCCCTTTTGCCCCATGGAGGGCGATCGCTTGGAGATACCCGTCGGGAGCGGGCTTTGGCCGCTCGTAACTTTCCCGCGTGATCCAATGGGGAATCGTTTGCAGGGCGGGGCTATGGGCTCGAATGACCTCGATTTGCTCTCGAAAGGAATTGGTCACTACACAACGCTTAATATGGGCCGCGTCCAGCGCCCGCAGCAGCTTTTCTGCACCGGGCATCAATCCTACCTTGCCGCTCTGAATCAACTCGAAATAGAGCCTCTTTTTTTCTCTGTACAGCCGGTCCCAGTTGCGGTCCAAATGGGGGAACTCAGCGTAAAAGGCTTCTCTCAGAGCAACTGCATTGAGGTGGGCCAATTCACAAAAACGGCTAAAGCTCCAATCGAGAAGGATCCCCTCTTCGCGGAGCATGTCTACATAAGCCTGGTAATGAATTGCTTCCGTATTCACTAGGAGGCCATCAAAATCGAAAAGGAAAAGTTGAAACTTGTGAATCCATTCCATAAAGAAAAAGAATAGACTAAAAATAGATTTTTCCTATAGTGGAATTATGCTCCGATCTCCGATCTCGGTTAACTTTTTCTATTTCGGGACCTTCTTTCTCACTCTGGTTTTTCTCTCGGCAAGCAACATCATCATGAAAAATCCGCTGGACGGATCCTTCTTCTTCCTCTATGCGATGGGGCAGGCGGCGCTAGAGGTCGTGCTCTTAGTGATTTTTGGCCATTGGACCCAGCGGCTCTTGGGGCAACGGTTCTTGTATGCCTTTATCGGAGCCACGTTTCTTCTCTTCATCCTTCACATCTGCGATTTTTTCATGAGTCGCATTCTCGACTTGAGCATTTGGGAAACCATCAGTTTTGTCTTCGACGAAAGTCTTCAAAACCTCATTTACATGTTTGAAGCGTCGGGGCTGCCCCTTTGGTTTTGGGGCTGTTTTTTCCTCTTCCTCCTCGTTCTCCCTTTCATCGGCATGCTTGCCTACCGACTGACGAATAACTATTCCGTGGCAATGAACCCTGAATGGGTCGCCCTAGCTCTCTGTTGTATTCCAGCCTCTCTGTTTCTGTGGGACATCTCTACGTCACAGGTTATCCACCCTGACCAGTATGTAGCTCTCACCCGCTTGCTCCCCTGGAAAACCACCTTTTTACAACCGTCCAATACACAGACAGAAGTGGCCTATACCGTCAAAGAGCCCCCGTCTGAAGCAAGCGTCTTGAGAGAAATAGCCCAAGAAAACGTTGTTTTAACAAAAAGGCCCAATCTCTACTTGTTTGTGATCGAGAGTCTACGGGAAGATTTTATCACAGAGCAGATCGCCCCCCATTTGGCACGGTTTCGGGCAGAAAACGCCCACTTCGATCTCGCGATCTCTGGCGGAAATGCGTCTCAGATCTCCTGGTTTTCTATTTTTCACTCGCAGCATGCTTACCTTTGGCGCCAGACCCAGGAAAAGGGGTGGACGATGGGGAGCCCAGCTCTCCGCCTGCTCAAAGAGTGGGGTTATAAGATCCATCTGTATACATCAGCTGATCTGAATTACTACGGGATGGAGGAGCTCTTATTTGGCGCTGACCGCTCTCTACTCACCTCTCATCACCCCTTTATCCATGGAGAAAGGGGCACAGCTGCTGAAAGTGACCAAGCGGCAGTTGAGGCATTGCGGATCGCCCTGCAAAAGCCGGAGAATCAAGAGGGACAGGTCTTTATTGTATTTTTAGATTCCACCCACTTTGGGTATAGCTGGCTTCACTCGGAGGCCACTGTATTTAATCCCGTCTCCCATGAGTTTGCCCCCTTAAGCGCCTACCAATCCAAAGGGGGCGTAGAAAAAATCAAAAACCGCTACCGCAATGCCATCCACCATATCGATGCCCTCTTTGGCCGTTTTTGGTCCTCCCTTCCCCACAAGGAAGAGGCTCTCATTGGGATTGTCGGCGATCATGGCGAAGAGTTTTTCGAGCGAGGACACCTCTTTCACAACTCTCACCTCGTCCAACAACAGATGCACGTCCCCATGTATCTAAAACTGGGCAGCCGTCCCGCTCTACCGAGAGCCATCGTCTCTCAAATGGATATCTTTCCAAGCTTCATCGATGCAATTGCAGACCGCTCCCTCTCCTTTCTAGAAGGGACCTCCGTCCTTCGGGAGGCCACGTGGCCCTTTGCTGTGACAGCACGCTACAATGCGGGAAGAACTCCCTATGAGTTTTCGATCCAAAACGGCAAGGCCAAAATGGTCGCCCGCTTCTCCAACCGGCGCAACATCTTCGCCCGACAACACCTCATCCTCCGCTCCCTGACCGACAGCAAAGATAATCCAATCACCTGCAAAGGCTGCGCAGAGGAGTGGGTGAAAGAAGAGTTCTCCCCCGCCTTCCAGCGCCTATTCCGCTAGGTTGTTTTCTTGCCGGATTTGTTGGAGCAGCTCTCCGATCTGATCGGACCCGACCTTTCTCTCCACGACAGAGCCTGAAGAGTCGAAGAGAATGGCGGTGGGCATGGACCGGATTTGGTAGACTTTTCCGATTTCGGCCTGTGTGTCGACATTGATCTTTAAGAATTTGACTTTGCCTGTGAGTTCTTGGGCAAAGGAGTCAAAGAGCGGAGCGAGCCTTTTACAGGGGCCGCACCAGTGGGCGTAAAAATCGACAATGACCGGCACGTCGCTATTTTTGAGCTCTTCTTCCAGCTGCTTGAGCGAGGTGATTTCTACCACGTGGCTCTCTTCTTTTGGGGCCTGGGCTGCCACGGAGCCCTTTGGCTTCTCCTGCGGGGCGTGGTCGGCGAGGTAGCGCTGGGCTTGGAGAGCGGCTTTGGAGCCGTCGCCTGATGCGGAGATGGCTTGTTTATAGTGGGGATCTACAATATCTCCCACTGCATAAACGCCGGGAATCGAAGTCTCTTGGTCTTTTTTCAGCGCGATATAGCCATGGGAATCGAGTTTCAACGCTCCTTTAAACAGCGCCGTATTGGGGGTAGAACCGATACCGAGGAACAGGCCATCTAGCGCCACCTTGCTTTGGTCACTTAAACGAACTCCTGTCACTTGGGCGCCATCGCCTTGCACTTCTTGGACAGCGGTCTTGTAGTACACTTTGACGTTCGGCGTTGCGAGGAGGGTGCCGAGTCTTTGTTTTTCGACGGCGCGGAATTGATCTTTGCGCACAAAGACATGAACTTCTTTAGCCAGCTTAGACAGATAGAGGGCCTCAACTATAGCAGCATCTCCGCCGCCGACGACTCCGACGACTCGGTCTTTGTAAAAACTGCCGTCGCAAGTGGCGCAGTTACTAACCCCTTTGCCCCAATAGGTGCTCTCGCCGGGGATGCCGAGGAAATTGGGACGGGTTCCCATCGCGATGATGCAGGTTTGGGCTACCAGTTCCCGTGTCTTGTTGCTTCCGTCTAGCGCGCGGGTGCGTACTTTGAAGGGGCGCTTGGAGAAATCGACGCTGACAACCTCTTCTGCGACAAAACGGGCGCCTGCCTTCTCGGCTTGGCTGCGCACTTTATCTGTGAGGGAAAACCCGTCGATGGTTTGCTCTCCGGGCCAGTTCTCAATGGCGTGGGACTGGGTGAGCAGTCCGCCTGGAATCGCCCCCTCGATGACCACAGGTTCTAATCCTGCGCGAGCGAGGTAGAGCGCTGCGGTGCTCCCTCCGATCCCTCCGCCTAAAACGATAACCGGCTCGGGTGCGGCTCTCAAAGAAAAAGTCGCCAACAACAAAAATATGTACTTCATAGGTTCCCTCTACCGCAATTGTACTCGAAGATGGTAAATTCAAGCCATGTTCAAGAAAGTGTACGTCAACTATTCCTTTTTTGGGGCCCTTTTTCTCTTCCTCTTTTGCCTAACCCTCTCCTCTGCAGCCTGGGTCGAGTCCCCCCTCCTTTTCTCTCTGCACGCCGTCTTACAAATCGGCTTGGAACTGGGCCTTTGCCTCTTGCTCTCTTACGCCCTCAAAACCTGGGTCTTTGGGGGGTTTTGTTTTTTCTTGATGTTGGTCCAGTACACCGACTTCCTCATGGTGCGGGTCAAAGATTCTTCTGTCTCCTATCTATTCAAATTTTTTCTTGGCTCAGGATGGGAACACTGCTTTGCCGCCTTTGGGGCTTTAAATCTCAATAAAACGATGGCTGTCATCTCCTTGGGGTCCTTGGTTTTGGTCCCCGCGATGGGGCTCCTCTTTTATCGGGTCACCGAGAAGCTCTCTCAATTAGCGCCGAGGGAGATCTCCCCTTTTCGGGTGGGTTTAGCCACACTCCTCTGCGCGGCGGGTGTGCTGGGTGTAGAATGGTCCTTGCCGCGGCAATTGCAGGTACAGCACGCAAGAGTTCTCCCTTGGGGATCCCCCTTTTTTATTCCTAAGCCTGAGAGAATCGTCCTGAAGACTCCTTTTCCTCAAGCGAGGGACGAAGGGAGCTCCATTGCCCTCATTCCAGAAAAAATGGAGAGGCCCTTGCCCAATATTTATATGTTTGTGGTGGAAACTCTCCGAAGGGATTACATCACTCAGGCAATTGCTCCTCACCTCACAGCTTTAAGCAAAGAGTATGGAGAATTTGATCTTTCCATGGCCAACGCCAATGCGAGTCAGATTTCCTGGTTCGCCCTGTTTCACTCCGCTCTCCCCTACCAATGGACTTCCGTGCGAGATCAGTGGTCAGAAGGGGCCTTGGGTCTGCAGTGGCTTAAAAAACAGGGGTATCAGATTCGGGTCTATTCGTCTGCCGATCTCAGATACTTTGATATGGACCAGGTGCTTTTCGGCAAGGGAAGAAAACTCCTCGATGCGATCGAGGAGTATACAGATCATCCCTCTTTGGAACCGTGCGATCGAGATCAGATGGCCATTGCAGCGGTTACTCGCGACCTAGAAACGCATCCCATTGGCACGGCATTTATTCTCTTTCTCGATGCGACCCATTCAGAGTATAGCTTCCCTAAAAACTGGCCCTGCCAATTTTTGCCCATCATCAAACAGATCGATTACCTCACGATCCGTCCAGAAGGCCCTTCGCTTGAGGGGCTAAAAAATCGATATCGCAACTCGATCCAGTTCGTCGACCACCTGATCGGCGGCTTTATTGGGACCTTGAAAGAAAAAAAACTGTTAGATGAAGCAGTCATCGCGATTACAGGAGACCACGGAGAAGAATTTTTCGAAGAAGGAGCCCTCTTTCACGGCACCCATCTCAACCGGTACCAGCTGCACGTCCCCATCATCCTCAAGGCCGGCGACTGGCGCCCTCAAAGTTCATCTGTGACCCATATGGATATTTTCCCCTCGATCCTTCACTTTGTGAGTGGAGAACCCCCTCCGAAGAGTCTGTTTGATGGAAAATCGGTCTTTGAGCCAGGAGAGCGTCCACCGAGAATGGCTGTCCTCGATAACGGCCCTGATGCGCCCCAAGAATTTCTCTTAGATGAGCTGCACGCTCGCTTTACAAAAGATCCTTTTGTGATAGAAAAAAGATGAACCTTTTTTTCTGCGCTTCTGCGCTTCTGCACTCATCGTAGCTGATCGGTTTCTCTCCCCTGAAAAGGGGGAAAGAGTCTCCGACTGTCAGGGGAGAGAAACCGATCAGCGCAGAAGCGCAGAAAAAAACGAAAAAAGGCACGACTTGGATAGTCGTGCCCTTGGAGAAAACCGTTAGAGAAAAAAATTAGCAATTCTCAGGAGGCAATGGGATCGAAGTCAGCTTACGGAATTCGTTCACTGCATCTTGAGGCACTCGTGGGTTTGCTTTAATGAAATCATTCAAGAAAGATTCTGCCCAAGTTCTCATTTCTCCATAAACAGCCTCTTCGTTCAAAGACTTCAGCTTAGAGCTCAATTCTTTGAAGAGAAGAACGCCATCTTGCAAAGGTTCTACGTGCTGCGTATAGGCCGTAGCAATGAATCTTTGCAGATTTTCATTGGATTGTAAATGCTGAGAATTTTCTCGGATCAGTCGATTATTGGCCGATTCGCGATCTTTCTTAGCCTGCTCGTACTTACCTGCTGTACGACGGTATTCACCTGATAAATCCATCGCTTCGCCATCGCAAAGCTCTTCTACGGAAGGATTCTTTGCACTCAGCTCACAGCCATCTGCTTGCTTGAACCCATATTTCTTAATGAGCCAAGACCAATCGGATTCCCGAGAGGCTGCAGCTGCATTTTGGTAATCGAGGTCGACTTGTTCGGCACGGCCCAACCAATAATCTCGATTTTTTTTATCGTAGATGAGGTCGGTATTGTTCTGCTTTACCTGAGTCAGGTTTTTTTGAATCACAGACTTGTTTCTCTCAATCCGCTCTTCCCAGAAGCTAATTTTCTTCTGCAAAGCTTGGATTTGATCAACTTCAGACTGGATGAATGAAGCAGCATCAGAGAGAAGTGCTTCAATTCGATTCGTAGACCCGATCAATCGATCTGAATTCAAAGGCAAAAAAGCCTCTGGATCTACGAGATTTGCTTGGGGAACTTCCCCTAACAAGTAGCTTTGTCCATCGAGAGTGGCCTCGATGTTCTGTAACGACATTGGTTCCGAAGGAGGCATTTCAACCTGCCCCTCCTGCTGGTTCGCACCAATTTCAGCGCGAGAACCAGAAAATTCTTCTTCCATGGGTTTCTCCTTATATTGCCCGGCGAGAACGCTCCCGCGCCTCACGCTTATTGTAACAAATAATTAATTAATTTCAATTATAATTACAAAAACACAATACAAAGCATTGTTAATTAGACTCCAGTGGCAATTATGAACAACTAACGAGAGCTCGATCTAGATGGGGAGGAGAAACGCAAAGGCGCAGGGAGACGCAAAAAAGGGACTACCCTTCTCTATTTGCATCTCCCTGCGCCTTTGCGTTAAAACCCCGGCCGAGTACGTACCGTTACGGGCTGCCTCTCAGTCTAGAGTGGTGTCTGCCGTAAACGAAGTAGAGGACTACCCCCACCACGAGCCAAGCCGCTAACTGAACCCACGTTGAGAGGGGGAAAAAGGCCATTTGACCCAAGCACGCAGCCATACCGGCGAGCGGGATCCAGGGGACAAAAGGAACTTTAAAGGGGCGTGGTTCATGGGCATGCGTTTTGCGGAGGATCCAAACTCCTAAGCAGACGAGCGCATAGAGGAAGAGGGTGGCGATCACGGTGAGCTGACCCAACACCTCGACGGAAAACAGACCGGCGACCACTGCAGATATCAGAGCGGAGACAACCGAACCGATGATGGGGGTGCTTGTCTTTGGGTGGATGCTGCTGAGCGACTTAGGGATGAGGCCGTCTTGACCCATCGCATAGAAAATGCGGGTCTGTCCCAGCAACTGAACGAGCACAACGCCGGCAAAGGCGGCTAGGATAGCCACCTCGATCACGGTGCTGAGCCAGAAGAATTGAGGACCTAGCGCATGGAGGGCGACTGCCATCGGATCGGGTACGTTGAGGAGCGTGTAGCTGACGACGCCGGTCAGTACCAAAGCCATCACAACGTAGGCGATGGTGCAAATCCCTAGAGAGGCCAAAATGCCTCTTGGAAGGTTGCGTTGCGGGTTGATCGTGTCTTGAGCTAAGGTGGAAACTGTATCAAAGCCCATGTAGGCAAAGAAGACGAGCCCTGAGCCTCTCAAGATACCGCTCCAGCCAAACGAGCCGAAGACCCCTTGGTTTTCAGGAATGAAAGGAATCCAGTTTTCTGGATGGATGTGGCCTAAGCCCATCAAGATAAAGAGCAAAACTGCGCCCAGCTTGATGAAGACCATGACGTTGGTAAAATTAGCCGCTGTCCGGGTTCCCACAGAGATGAGGAAACCTATCACTGCGATGAGGAGGATCGCAGGGAGGTTGATCAAGGAACCGCTAGCTTCCCATCCCGTTACTGGGGAGTAGATAAAGGGGGCCTGGGTCAGGAAACTGGGAAATAAGAGCCCAAAGTCTTTACACAGACTGACAAAATAGCTCGACCAGCCCACCGCTACCGTAGAAGCGGAAAAGAGGCACTGCGCAGTGATGGTCCATCCCACGATCCAGGCGGGGAACTCCCCTAACGCGACATAGGCGTAGGCGTAAGATCCTCCAGAAGAGGGAATTAGGGCGGATAGCTCGGCATAGCACAATCCTGCGAGGATGCAAATGAGCGCTGCGATCAAAAAGGAAATCACAATGCTAGGCCCGGCAAACTGCGCCGCAGCTTGACCTGTGATCAAAAAGATACCGGCGCCGATGATAGCGCCAATACCGATGGAGGTGAGATGGAAAGCGTTGAGGTGCCGTTTTAAGTTCGGGCCATCGTGTTTCGCTTCGGTGACAGCTTGAATTGTCTTACGTAAAAAAAGTCCCATTATTTTTCCCAAGGAGCGGCTTCAGGGAAGGTTTCTTCAAAAAACTGATGAAGCAATCCCACTGTTAATAATTTATCATCATTCATAACATCTTCAATGCAAAAGGTAAAGGGGAGATTCTTTTTGAGGGAGGCGAGAGCCTGTTTGTTCTTCTTGAGCTTAGCATCCCCGCGCAAGCTGACCATGACATTGCCCATCGTCCCCACCTCGGCCCAGCCCTCGTGCATCCAGTGGTACTGGAGTAGCCCATTGGTAATATTATACGCATTGGGAGCGCGGAAGCGGTGGGAGGAATTTAAGATGAAGGCATAGGGGAACAGCTCCTCAGACCGCTCGATAAACGACTTGCGCAGGCCGAACGGGGCGTGGCAAAGGCGGTAGCGGGACTGAGGGAAAAAGATCCGATCGAGGAGAGCGTTGGTATTGCGCCAAGCGTAGCGATAAGAGCTCTCGCTATCTACAGGAGGACCCGAGGGGCTGAGTGAGGGTTCTAGCAAGACTTTTACCCTTCCATCGTCCGTGAAAAAATCGGAAGGTTGCACTGTTTGCCCTAAAAAGACATCGTCGTTGAAGTAGATGAAATACTCTTCTAGGCCGGGGATATGGTGTAGGTGGCTCTCAATGGCCTGAGAGTTAAACGTCGGCAGATCCGTTAAATCTCGAAAAATCTCTTGGTGATCTACAATCGTGATTTTGGGGTGTTCATTCATCCATTTTGGCACCTGATTCATTGTGACGATATAGATGTGGTTTACGAAGGGCGCATATTTCCATATTGAGCGGAGCGAGTAGCGCAACTCTTCGTTATCTGAAAAGCGGTTGTTGGTTGTCGCATCGGAGACAACTTCCCCCTGCAGCAGCATCGCCTTGTAGCGATTTTTGATTGTGAGCCATTCAGGATCGCTGCCATCTACCCAGATATAGACGAGGTCTACAGGTAAGTTGGCCCAACACTGAAAAGCGCAGACAAGAATGGAAAATAAGTAGGTGATTTTTTCTCTCATCGGTCCCCCTGAATACAGGGACAGATTATGCATCTTCTTCGGCTTTTTGTTCTATAAGAAAAAATTTAATATATATCAGGCCGGAGGGGCTTTCCCAAAATCCAACCTAAGGGAAACCCCACCAAGATCCCGAAAGAAATCAGAGAGCATCTGTAGACGAGTTGAGTGCCCACTTCGAATGCGAACGCGCCTCCGGCATCCATAAGGACCGAGGGAGAGAGTTGTGAAGTCACGATAGAGTCCGTCGCCCCAAACACACCCCAAAGCCGACATGGTGAACGCAGCGACCTGCGCACTACCGACTCCGCACGACATGCGGAAGCAAAAAGCCTCGAAAGCCAGCTCCCTGCTGCGCGGCAATGAGTAGAAAGAAATAGTGGACATAGGGGTGCAATAGTAGAACACTTCTCAGAAAAATTCAAGCCAAGGCGACCATTTTACCGGCACCGGCAAAATGGTCGATATCGGATTAAGTAGACCTAGGTCCTCGCGTAGGTTTGTTGACTGGCCATAAAACTTTCCGAGCCCAGTAATTTGCACTCCAGCGATCATTTTTTGTCAGTTTGCCAGCCTTATTCCGGATTTGCGCACTACGAGCCAAATAACTTTTCTTCGCTTTTTTGCTGTAATTATGCCCATGAACCTATCCAAATAAAATTTTGATCTGATATACTGGTTCCTCTCCATTAAA
>CAYHED010000041.1:0-10558 GCA_964355615.1 uncultured bacterium | reverse complement strand
GCTCCATTACCAGAGCCAAAAAGGGCGCAAACTCCAAATCCCCATCCTCCTCGGCGAGGAGGGCGTAGTGGTCGATATCCCCTTTGGCGGCGTTGATTTTCTTGTCAGCAGGATTAAAGAGAAGGGTGTTGCCCGTTTCTCTCGTGACTGGAGAGCCAGAAAAGAGGCGTCTGCCCCTGCCCACCTGAGATTCGGCGTCGGAAATCTGCTCTCGTCCCTCATCGAGTCGTACGTCGATAGAATGAGCGACAAAAAGGCAAACTACGCCAAGAATAGAAAGAAGAAGACCTAGGACTTGTTTGAAATTCATGAGATTCCCTCTGTTAATTTCTTATTGACAGAGGGAATAGAAAATTGTCTATCTAAATCGACTTGCGCCTGAGAAAGGTCTCTTTTTAGCGCCGCGCCATTTATTTTGTCCGCCACCACCGCCGAATGGTTTTCGGGGAGGGCCACGGCGGGGAGCTGTTTCCTCGTGAGGAGCAGCGGTGCGCTTGGCTGTTTCCGGATCTAGAAGGCGAGAGATCGCTCTCCACTTATTGCGGTCTTCAGGGGAGACGATGGAAAGGGCAAACCCTTCAGCGCCGGCTCTACCTGTACGGCCAATGCGGTGGACATAGTCTTCAGGGCATTCAGGCAGGTCGTAGTTGATGACGTGCATGACGTGAGGGATATCGAGTCCGCGAGCAGCGACATCGGTCGCGATCAGGATACGGCTCTTATTGGCTCTGAAAGAGCGGATGACCTGTTCCCGCTTTCTCTGAGGGAGGTCTCCGTGCATTGCGTCGGTATCGTGTCCCTCGTCTCGAAGTTCGTTCGACATGCTTTCCGCTTTGCGGCGGGTCCGAACGAAGACGATGATGGAGCCTTCTCGCTTATTTAACTGCTCGACGAGTTGGTTCCGTTTATCTGCCGTTTTCGTGTGGATGATCTCTTGCTGAATCTTTGCAGGAGCTTGGATGTTTGCATCGATCGAAACACGTTGAGGGTCTTTCAAGTATTTTTGAGCGAGCCTGCCGATATTGGGTGGCATGGTCGCAGAAAAGAGGAGCGACTGGCGCGATTTATGGGTGAGGAATGCAGCGATCTGGTCGAGCTGAATGCCAAAGCCCATATCGAGCATCCGGTCTGCCTCATCGATCACCAAAAAGCAGGTCGATTGGAGGTAGAGGGTGCGCCGAGACAGGTGGTCATTGATCCGACCAGGAGTGCCGATCACGATGCGCGGGCGTCTTTTGAGTTCGCTCAATTGACGGAACATGGAAGCTCCGCCGATGATGAGAACGCTTTTCATCTGGGGGTTATTCCCAGTGAGTTGGATCAGCGCTTGCTGAACTTGCATAGCTAGTTCGCGGGTGGGCGCCAAAATCAACGCAGTTCCTTCCGGATTGGCGATGAGTTTCATAATGAGGGCGATGAGATAAGCGATCGTTTTCCCTGACCCAGTTTGGGCAGAGGCTAAAACATCGAGGCCTTTCAGAGTGAGAGGCAGAGTCTCCCTTTGAATGGGGGTGGGGGTGGTAATCTGCAACTGCTCAAGGGCCTTGAGAATCGAAGAATGGATATCGAACTGGTTAAAGTTGGTCATAGGGCTGCCATTCTACTCGAAGTTCGTCCAAGATGCACGAGATTTCGTAACTATTTTCGTATAAGCCTCTTAAATCCGGAAAATTTTTCTTGAAATAGAAAATACCAAAGAAGTATATACAAAGGAATTTTGGGGGAATTGTATGAAAAGATTTTTTAGCCTATTTTTTATTGCCCTAGCCTGCAGTGGCTTCGCGGTTCAGGACATCATTGGTTTTTGGAGGTCCGTCAATGACGACGGAGTGACCGATTCGATCTTTGCGATTTATGAGTATGAGGGGATGCGCTACGGCCGGATCATCGCCACGTGTGACCATGAGGGCAAGGTCAATGACAGTATCTACAAGCCGACCAAGCGGGCAAGTGGCCTGAAAGGGGACCCCTACTACAGCGGCCTCGACTTCATTTGGTACTTGCAAGATACGGGCGCCTCTTACATGGGGACCATCATGGATCCCAGAAGCGGAAAGACCTACAATGCGGAGCTCAAGGTGAAGGACGATGCCCTCAAAGTGAAGGGATCTTTATTTGTCTTCTCTCAGACGAGAACCTGGCTGCCCGTCACGAAGGCGGACCTGCCGAAGGGGTTCAAGTTGCCCAAGCTCAAGAGCCTGGTCCCTCATATCCCCGCGCAATAAAAAAAATGAACCACAGAGACACGGAGGAAAGAGAGGTAGCACAGAGGTAGAGTTCCCTTTTTGCGAGGGCAAAAAGGGAAAATCGCTGCCGCGAAACGCGGCAAGAACGGAGCCCTCCGCCGCGTCTCGCGGCCAGGATATCTCTGTGCTACCTCTCTTTCCTCCGTGTCTCTGTGGTTTATTTTTCCCCCATCCTGTATACTGACTTCTCATGAGCCTTCTTTTGAGTTGTCAGTCTTTATCCAAGTCCTATGGGACCCGGGCCCTTTTTGAGGACCTGTCCCTGAGTATTTTCGCAGGGGACCGGGTAGGTCTCATTGGCCTCAATGGGGCCGGTAAGTCCACCCTCCTAAAAATCTTAGCTGGGTTAGAGAAGGCCGATGAGGGGATTGTGGCCCCTCGGCGCGGGCTCAAGATCGGCTACCTCCCTCAAGGATGTGAATTTCCCGATCTCCCTCCGCTACAGATTCTCATGGATGCCTGCCCAAAAGACGCTCCCGATTATGAAAAAGAGCAGCTCGCGGAGATGTGGCTGAGCAAGTTAGGCTTTGTGGGCAATGAGCCCTCTGCTGCCCACCTCTCAGGAGGGTGGAAAAAGCGGCTCGGGCTGGCCAAAGAATTGATCAGCTCTCCCGACCTCCTCTTTCTCGATGAGCCGACGAACCACCTCGATTTAGAGGGGATTTTGTGGTTGGAGAAATTTTTATCTCGGGAATCTCCTACGTACCTCTTGGTGAGCCACGACCGCTATTTTCTACAGCAGGTGACAACCCGCATCATTGAGATCGGGCCGATGTATCCTAGGGGGATGTTTGCGATCGATGGCACCTATGCCAACTTCCTGGAAAAAAAAGAAGACTTCTTGCGGGGGCAGTTGCAGCAAGAGCGCTCCATTGCGACCAAAGCACGAAGAGAAACCGAATGGCTCCGCCAAGGAGCGAAAGCCCGCACGACCAAATCCCAAGCGCGGATCGATGATGCCCATGAGATTTTGGAGAGCCACGCCCAGATTCAAGGGCGCAACCGACAAAAGACGACCCAGATCGATTTTGCGGCCAGTGAGCGAGAGACCCGTAAACTGCTGGTGGGGAAAAACCTCACTAAGAAGATGGGGGAGCGCCTTTTATTTCAGCACCTCGACCTTACGCTATCGCCAGGAACCCGCATTGGCTTGATGGGCCCCAACGGGTCGGGAAAGACGACGCTGCTCCGGATGATTGCAGGGGAACTCTCGCCCGATCAAGGGACAATCAAGCGGGCAGACCCGTTGAAAATTGTCTATTTTGATCAACACCGGGCCCAGCTCCCCTTGCACCTCTCTTTGAGAGACGCCCTCTCTCCCGATGGGGAGTATGTGATTTTTCGGGGACAGTCGATCCACGTGAATGGATGGTGTAAGCGATTTCTCTTCTCGCCCGATAACCTCTCTTTGCCGATCAGCAGCCTCTCCGGCGGAGAGCGAGCTCGGATCGCGATCGCCCACTTGATGCTGCAGCCTGCCGATGTGCTCCTCTTAGATGAGCCGACCAATGACCTCGACATCCCCACCCTCGAGGCATTAGAAGAGAGCTTGATCGACTTTCCCGGCGCCGTTGTATTGATCACGCATGACCGGTGTATGCTCGACCGGACTTGCAACACACTCCTCGCTTTCGGGGACCCTGAAAAGATCTGTTTTTATGCCGACTACACCCAATGGGAAGCGGCCAACAAAGTAGTGCCGCTGCCGAAGCCGAAAACGGAGCCGAAAGCAGAGGCGCCCGTTCGTAAAAAGAAGCTTTCTTTTAACGAGAAGCGAGAATACGAGGCCATTGAGGGAAAGATCCTTGTATTAGAAGAAGAAGTGCGCGCATTCAATCACCGATTAGAGAAGGAATTGGATCTAAAAGTGCTCTCTGAGATTGGGACCCAGATCTCTATTGCCGAAGCCCAGATCGAACAGCTCTACTTGCGCTGGACCGAGTTGGAGAGTAAGTAGGAGGGGCGAAATTACGGACCTTTTCTATTTCCGTGTTCTAAAAACCATGCAACGACTTCCCTGGATAGAGTTCCGCTGGCAACTGCTACAGCGAGGTCCTCATAGTCCTCATCCTTAAACCGGATGGAAACTCTATTGGCCTTTAAAAACAGATAGGCTGCAGCACACCCCGTTCTTTTGTTGGCATCGTTGAACGGGTGACTTCGAATGATATAGAATAAATATGCAGCACCCTTGTCGTAGATTGTCGGGTATAAGTCTTCATTAAACATAGTGGATTTGGGTGTTTCTACAACAGAAAGTAGCAGGTTTTTGTCCCTGATTCCACGCAGCCCACCGAATTTCGTGATCATGTGGGCATGGATCTCTAACAACTCATCAAATGTGAAGTACTCGATCATTTGTCGGACAGGCGCTTGAGCATGGGAGCTTTCTCAATAAGAAATTCTTTGAGAAGTTTGTTGAATTTTCTTTTGGGAATATTTTTGTGTTTGACGTTCAGCTTTTCCGGACTAGGCAAATGTTCAATCACAAACTGTCTGAGCGACAGCCCCTCTGCCGCAGCCAACATTTTAATATAGGTATGTTGTTGTGCGGGGAAGTCAATCGTTAACCGAACGGAGGCATCTCTCGAATGGGCGCTCATCTGGAACTCTCCTCTTTAAGAGTCATATTGCCGTATCGCCGTAAATAAGGCAAGCGTAAAAGATGGGAGTGTTGCTATAAATAGCTCTCATGGGATAGACTTTTTCCCGAAATAATAGGAGACTGGAGATGGCTGCGAGTCTAGGGCAAGGAGTTCTTCACTATATGAAGTATTGGGTGGGGAATTAGGTTGGTGGGCAAGCCCGATACAATTGAATGTAATAAGCAGAACGGATGATTTGGAGACATACAGACCCTGGGTCAAGCTGCTTCTTGATGTTGCGCAATCTCGGAAGATTCCTAATGGTCAGAAAAAACAAGTCGGTGAGGCCATTGGCTTCAAGATTCATGAGCCCTATGGGATGATGACCCGTTTGAGTCTCCAACTGGCGGCGCGGAATAGAACAAAATACGGCAGGGAAGATCCTTTCTTCTACTTTGATGAGGAGAGGCAGTGCATTGTCAGATATCATCGAGGTGAAGAATCTTGCTATCGCACAGCGGAAGAACTAGAGCAATTCTTGATCAACCAGAAGTTCCTCGCTGAGAAATTAGGAGAGTAAGTAGGGCGTAGCAAAATCCAGCAGCTCTTCAGGGGTCCCAAGAGCAGAGGCCAGGATCTGTTGTCTCACTGCGAGAAGCTGCTCACTTCCCTTAAAGATAAATCCGAGGAGCTGTTTCAACTTACCGACCCGGACTTTTGCGGTTGCATCAGGGGCCATGCTTTTCACATACAATCCCAAATAGCTTAACAGATCCTCTACGCGGGGGACGAATGCTCTCCCTGCGAAATGGGCGCGGATTTGGTGGAAGAGGAAGGGGTTGATGATGCTCCCTCGGCCGATCATCAGCGCATCGCAGCGGGTGAGGCGGAGGACTTCGAGAGCATTTTGGACGGTCAGAATATCCCCATTGCCCACGACGGGGATTTTTAAGAGCGCTTTGGCCTCCGCAATCAGGTCCCATCTTGCGGGAGGGCCGTATCCATCGACTTTGGTTCTCGGGTGGAGGGTGATGTAGCGGACGCCACTTTCTTGGACAGCGAGGAGGTTTTCTTTAAAGAGGGAAATGTCCTCGTAGCCGGAGCGCATTTTCACAGTGACGGGGATGGAGACCGCTTGTACAACGGCCTTGGCCACCTCGTATAAGAAGGAGGGATCTTTTAAAAGGCTCGAGCCGGCTCCTTTACCTGTCACCGTATTCGAGGGGCATCCACAATTCACATCGATCCGAGGGGCTCCTCGCTTCACTAATTGCTGAGCCATGGCGGCCATGTGCTCTGTGTGAGAGCCCATGATCTGCGCTGCAAGGGGGATGGAGCCCAGTTCATCTGCTTGGTAGACGCGGCTGAGCGATTCGACGTGGGCGTGCATCGGCACACGGAGAAAGTCGCGGACCGCCTCATCAAAGCCCCCGATAGAGGCCATCGCTTTCCGAAAGCACGCATCGCCGACCCCTTCCATCGGAGCGAGTTGCAAATAGGGGCAGCCATTTGGATCTTTAGGAAGCATTGCCCGCCAACCAGCCTGTAGTCCAGGCATTTTGGAAGTTGAAGCCGCCGGTGATGCCGTCGATGTTCAAGATCTCTCCCGCAAAGAAGAGTCCTGGCGTAATGCGGCTTTGCATGGTTTTAAAATCGACCTCTTTGAGGTGGATGCCGCCCGCTGTGACGAATTCTTGCTTGTAAGTGGTTTTCCCCTCCACAGCATATGCATCGGCAGACAACTTCTCTCCCATTTGCGCCAATATCTTATTCGACAGAGTCCTCATAGGAACGGCAGGGTTGATCCCCAGTCGCACCAATAAATTGCGCGGGATCGCGGGGTAGCCCTTCCTCTCCAAAAAGCTCTCCACATCGGTCCACTGAATGATCAGGGTCGCTTTGTAATCGAGGTCGTGCAGTTCGCGCGCAGCCCAAGCGGAGAGTTTCAATGCAGCAGGGCCACTAAAGCCCCAGTGGGTAATTAATAGCGGGCCTTCCTGCCGGTGTCCTGTTTCCTTGATTGTCAGCACCGCATGGGGCACAGAGATCCCCGCTAGATCCAATAAACCTGAAGTGGGCACGTTGAAAGTGAAGAGAGAGGGGACGGGTTCTACAATCGAGTGGCCAAAATTCTTGGCTACTTGGTACCCAAAAGAAGAAGAGCCTGTCGCTAAAATGAGTCTGTCCACTCTCATCTGATCGATCAAAAAGCCCCCCTCCGTTTTCACAACCGATTCAATCTTCGCCTGTTTTCGAATCTCCACGCCGATTTTGTCCGCCTCTGCAAGGAGGCAGTCGATGATGGTTTGAGAAGAGTCTGTGATGGGGAACATCCTCCCATCAGCCTCCGTCTTGAGGGTCACTCCCCGCGCCTCAAACCAGGCGATGGTGTCCTTGGGCTGGAAGGAGTGGAAGGGGCCCAGGAGCTCTTTGGCTCCCCGAGGGTAATTTTGAACGAGCTGCTTGGGGTCAAAGCAGGCGTGCGTGACGTTGCAGCGGCCGCCCCCTGAAATGCGCACCTTGGCCAAGAGCTGGTTGGTCTTTTCAAACACAACTACTTGGTTTTCTGGGTGTTGGGATTTGCAACGGAGAGCGGCAAAAATTCCTGCCGCTCCGCCGCCGATTACAGCGTAAATCATCCCAGAGAGGATACAGCTTATTCGGCTTTTTCCACCAGTTCTACGGTGAGGCCCAATTTCTGAGGGTTCACGCCAGCGCTGCCGTCGAGCTTGCCGTCAAAGAATTTATTGGGTCTTTTCCAGTTGGCGAGGTCTGTGCTCATGTAGGCTTTTTTACCCACGACGCGCAGGTAGCAAGTCTCTTTTACTTTGATGGACACGGCAGGATCGTAGGCGATTGCAGCGACACTGTAGTTGAAGAGAAAGTGAAGCGGGATGGAAGCCCCTTCTGGGAATTTTAAAGCTGTGTCGGGCAGCGTTCCGAGGATAAGCGCTTTGCTTACATCTTCAGTCAGTTCACCAATTTCGATGATGCGAGTGACCTCGGAAAGTTGTTTTGCCTGAACCGTTCCTACGAAGAACAAGGTTGTGATAAGAAAACTGGCGATCATTTTCATAAAGACTCCTTTGGTTTGAAAGGGAGCGAGTGTAGCAGAGCAAATATTTTTTTGTACAGGAAATATTAAAAAAGTTACGCTGGCCGTTAACCAGAGAGATCAACAGGTGGTAACAAGTGGCGCAAGCGAGACAAAGCCAGATCGAAGCTTTAGCGTTCCGACCGACGAGTGACCATAGCCGAAAGGCTAGGCCGAGGAGGAGGATCGATATGGCAAAGTCGAAGCAAGCCACTTGTCACCTGTTGATCTCTCTGGTTAACAATATGACTGCGCGACTTCTTTTCATTTTGGGATCCCTCACACCAGCGATCTGCCTCCTTGCGCAAGAAGCTCCTGTAGAGGCCCCCATCGAAAAGCAGGAATACAATATTGAGCTGCCAACAGGGACGAAGAGCGAGCAGCCGCAACCGATCTATTCATCGAAGGACATGACCTTTAATATTGGAACGGCGCGGCTCGGCCTTTACGGGTTTATCAAAGTCAATTACTTAGGGGAGACGAACATTACGGGCGATACGGCCGATGTTCGATTGGACCACGTGCCACTTAGCACCGATCTGCCAGACCGACATATGCAGAGTATCATCGATGCGAGAACTTCTCGACTGGGAATCAAGATCGAAGACGTAGTCGGTACAGTGTTTATGAAGGGGGCTTTTGAAGGGGATTTTTCTAATTCTCATGGAACAGCCATCCATTCGAACAGCCGCCTCTTTCGGATGCGCACAGCTTACATGTCTGCTGAAACGGACAATGATTTTTTTATGCTCTTTGGCCAATATTACGCTTTGGCGATGCATTACCCCGAAATTGACATGCCGACCCGGATCAATGAGCTCCACTACCCCGCTGGAGTGATCAATGCACGGCAACCCCAGTTCCGGTTTGGGTACAAACAATATTTTTCTGACACGCGCCTGCTCCAGTACGAAGTCAATGCAGAAACGCAAGGATACAACACCACGGGGATTGTGAGCGATTGGGGGGGCGATACTGAGCAGGCCTCCTACCAAAAGTGGCCCCTATTTACAGCAAAGATCTCATGGCTCAGCGATATGTTCAAATGGGACGCCTCCTTTTCGGGCACTCAAGCCTATGCGATTGCCAACTCTCAAGGGACCCGCGTCGGTGCCCCTGCGTGGGGAGTGGTCTCCAATGCCAGCTTTAAATGGAAAGACCTCCTCTTATGGGGGACCGCCCATCACTTCGTCGGTTTGACTGGCCTCAGCTCCGATTATTTCCGCCAAATGACGTTGATCAATCACGATACCGCCTTGAAAATGGTGACTGCCAATGGGGGGTGCGCCGCTCTCCGATACGATTTTTGGAGCGGTCATCTATGGGCAGATGTGATGTACGGAATCGAGAGAGCGGACGAGATTCCAGGGACGATTTTCTCGGGCAACACGTTGAAAAAAATCGAGGACTTTCGGATCAATTTGGTGGGCTTTTTTTGGAAGCACTGGCAAGCAGGCGTAGAGTACGAGCGGACCTATGTGGAGGCGTACAACAAGGTGTCTGGCTGCGACAATATGTTCCACATAGGTGTCTGGTACATCTTTGGACAGCCATAAGCTTTACAGCAGGACAACTAAATGTGTAAAAGGCCCTGCAAGGTCAGCTAGGTAACCGAGCGCACCGCCGAAAAGAGCGCCTGCAGCTAGGTTTCTCTCTGAGAGAGATGAAGCACTCGAAAGCGCGCCAGTAACAGTCCCAAGAAGAACTCCAACAGCAGTACCTGCTCCCAAGTAGTAGCCGATGGCTCTTAGAGCGACAGCAGAGATGGTGCTAATTGCAAAACAAACTCCATCAGGCTTGTGACTTGCTAATTCTCCACTCAAGCCGAAAACAGCTCCAACTGCGGCAGCTCTAGCTAAGGCGGGTAAAAGTGTGTGCATATGTTTTCCTTTTTTTAAAGTGTTGTGATTCTTGTGTAAGCGAAAGTCCCTGCAAGTTCTATTACATAACCGAGAGCGCCGAGAGCAAGAGCTGCTTGCATGATTATAGGGGTAACGCTGCTGTATGTGGCCTTACCTTTATCAATCGCATCCTCCTTACCCATCATTACGAGAGCTAATCCGATCCAAGCTCCAATAGCAGCACCAGCTCCCAAATAGTAGCCGAGGGCTCTTGCAGCGACAACAGAGATAACGACAGCAGCCTGGAACTTCCAATCGGGATTAGAACTCATTAACTCTCCAGGAGCAATCACGACGGCTGTCAATGCGGCAGCTTTACCTAAAGCCGGTAAAAGTGGGTGCATATGGTTTCCTTTTTTTAAAGTGTTGTGATTCTCGTGTAAGCGAGAGTCCCTACGTGTTCTGATACATAGCCGATAGCGCCGAAAAGAAGGGTTGTTAGTAGAATCTTTGAGCCAATAATTGTGGTGTCCTTGTCATGAACATCGCCTTCCATTACGATAGCTAATCCAAATACAGCTCCAGCCCAAGCTCCAATAGCGAGACCGGCTCCCCAATAGTAGCTGAGGGCTCTTGCAGCGACAGCAGAGATAATCAGAGGAGCGGCGTTCAAGTTCCGAGGTGAATCAGGGTTTATTAAATCTCGACAACCAATCAGGAGGCCCGTCAATGCGGCAGTTTTAGCTAACGCTGATAAAAGTGTGTGCATATGTTTTCCTTTAATGCAACTTG
>CAYHED010000040.1:0-10717 GCA_964355615.1 uncultured bacterium | reverse complement strand
AGGCGAGCCAAGCGAAAAGGCCGCTGAATTGGATTTTTCCAAACGTGCCGATCGCCTTGGTTTTACCGACGGTGGCCATGGTCCCCTTATCGCGGTAGACAAAGGGGGAGCGATTTTGTTTAGGAGTTTTTTTCCGGATGAGCTTTGCCACATAGCGTCCCTGTTGGACCGCTACAGGAGCTAAGCCGGGGAGTGGTTTTCCCTGTTTGTCCGATGAGCAGGCCGCATCTCCTAGAACAAAGATCTCAGGATATCCAGGGACGGTGAGATCGGAGTCCACGACGACGCGACCTTGCTTATCTAAGGGAACGTTCAGCGTCCCTAACACCGCTGAGGCCTGGTTACCTGCAGCCCAGATCACGTTTTCTGTGGGGATAAAAGTCCCTTCAACAGTCACCCCGTCATGAGTGATGTCGGTCACCCTTTTTCCCGTCATCACAATGACGCCGAAGTGTTCGAGGTACTTTTGTGCTTTTATAGAAAGACGTTGCGGGTACACAGGCAACACGTAGGGAGAGCCCTCGACGAGGTAGATTTTGGTCTTTGTCACATCGATCCGCCGGAAATCCTTCAGCATGGTCTCGTAGGCAACCTCTGCGATCGCCCCCGCCATTTCAACACCTGTAGGTCCGCCGCCGATGATCACGAAGTTCAAATACTTCTTGGCTTCAGAAATGCTGTCGCACCGCTCCGCTTTTTCAAATGAGAGCAACATGTGCTCTCGGATTTGAAGCGCATCGGCCAGAGTTTTGAGGCCAGGGGCGAACTTTTCCCACTCGTTATGCCCAAAATAGCTATGGCGGGAGCCCAAACCGACGATCAGATACTCATATCCGACCCGATCCCCATTGCGTAAAACGACCTCTTTTTTCTCTTTGTCGATTTTGACGACCTCGCCCATGAGGACCGTGATGTTCTGATACTTGTTGAGGATTTCCCGAATAGGAACACCGATATCTCCGGGGGAAAGTGCGGCCGTTGCTACTTGATAGAGGAGAGGCTGAAAAAGGTGGTGATTGGTCTTGTCGATGAGCCAAACATCGAAGTTTGAATTGCCGAGCGCCTTTGCGGCGTTAAGCCCTGCAAACCCGCCACCTAGAATCACCACTTTCGTATTCGCCATATCCCTTACCATATCTCAAGATGCGCTTTTATGGGGAAGGGAAAAAAAATTAACCACAGAGCCACGGAGGGGGGAGGAGGAAGCACAGAGGCGAGGGCTCTGCCCTCGCGCTCCCGTCAAAGGACTGGCGTCCTCTGAACTCCTGCCGCGCTTCGCGGCAAGAATTTTCCTTTTTTGCTCTCGCAAAAAAGGAAGTTTTTTCTCTGTGCTACCTCCTTTTCCTCTGTGGCTCTGTGGTTAAGCAAGCTTAATGCGCACGAGCCTGCTCGCATAATTAATAGTTTATGTTTTTTTGCAAAACTGATAACTTGGGATATGATGAATCCACTGGCGAAAAAGTTTTACGAAAAGGGGGGAGTTGATGGGAATCGATTCCATAGCTGTAGATTTCTTCATGAGGAGCCTCAGCTTCAGTGGTCTGAAGTAGATTCTCTCGGCTCTGATTTGCCCCGTTCTTGGTTTGAATTATCCCGTATTCAACCCGAAGATCGAGTGGCGTTTGTTTCCGATTTTTGGCTCGATCGGTTCCCTTATCACCCCCAAATTCATCGTGCGATTGTCGAATTTTTTGAGCTACTCGATGATGTGGGTGTTGTTTTAGTACAACAAGAAGAAGATGGACCTCTCCAAGCGGAGCTCGTCTACAGCTTGGCCGATAGCAGCACTTTTTTTCGTGGCAGAGCGCCTTGCACAGAAGAAGATCTCCTCGAGATGCGGAGCGAAGTGGGCATTGCGCTCCCTCGCGATTATCTCGCATTTTTGCGCATCCACAGCGGCTTTGGGAAAATGTCCGACATGGGGCTTCTTGAAGTCGGGCAGCTCGCTGAAGCAAAAAGGAGAGTTGCCCATATCATTTTGCACTCCGAGCGCCCCTTGCGTTCCGGAAATAAGTTAGTAGATCCCGGTTCCTTGATCCCTTTTTTCGAGGCGATTGGACTGGACTCTTACCAGTGTTTTTACACCGATTGGTACCCAGGCAGTGAAATGGGGAATGTCTATTTATCTGGCATTGATTATACAATATCCGACACGAGCCACAAGCAATCGTTGGCAGAAGGGTTAGCCTTTGCCACGTTTTCGGATTGGTTTATCTTTTATCTGCAGGGGATGTTATGTACTTAGTGCGCCATCTTTATGAACAACATGGAAGAGATCTCGGATTCGAGATCATCACCGGCGAAGAAGGGCTGACTCGCAAGATCCAGCGTCCTGAACTGCAGCGCCCCGGCCTTAGCCTCACCGGCTATCTGAAAGGATTTGTTTTTGCGCGCATGCTGTTGATGGGGAAACAGGAAATCGAGTATTTGCGCGAACTGCCCCCCGAGATGAGAGAAAAGCGGCTCGAGGCAATTTTGACCTCATCTACTCCCGCCGTGATTATCTCCCGCGGACTCCGCCCCCCCAAAGAACTTATCGCCCTCTGTGAAAAAAGCCAAATTCCCCTCTTCCGCTCCACAGCTAGCACTACACAACTCCTCAACCGCATCGGGTTTCTGCTCACCGAGGAATTTTCGCCCAACCTCACTCTCCACGGCACCCTAGTCGAGGTATTTGGCATCGGAGTGTTGATTCAAGGAGAGTCCTCTGTCGGCAAAAGTGAAGCCGCTCTCGGACTGATCGAAAGGGGGCATAGGCTCATTTCCGATGACGTAGTGCGAGTGAAGAAAAGAGAAGGATCCTACCTAGTTGGTTCAGGACCAGAACTGACCCGCCACTTGATGGAGATCCGAGGCATTGGGATCATCAATGTCGCCCATCTTTATGGCGCTGTGTGCGTCCGTCCCGATAAAGGGATCGACATCGTCGTCAAGCTCGAAGAATGGGACGATAAACATTTTTACGATCGAGTAGGACTCGACGAGAAATTCATTGATATTTTGGGAACCAGCGTCCCCTACCATTTGCTTCCTGTGAAACCAGGCCGCGACGTAGTTCTCCTCTTGGAGACGATCGCCCTGAACCACCGCTTGAAAGACATGGGCTATAATTCGGCTAAAGAATTCAATGTGAAACTACTGGAAACGATTGCTCGCAGACAGAAAAGAAAGGACATCCGTGAAAAAAATCATAAGTAAAGTAAAAGTAAAAAATTCTCTCGGATTGCACACCCGCCCCGCAGCCTCCATTGTAAAACTCCTTCAAGCCCGCAAATCGGCCGTTTCATTCACCTACCGCAATGAGACGATCAACGCGCGCAGCATCATGAGCATTTTGATGTTAGCGGCTAAAAAAAACTCTCAGATTGAAGTGACGGTAGAAGGGGAGGATGCTGAGATCACGATGCAGCAGATCATCTTGGCCTTTGAACAGGAATTTGGGGAAAAGTGAAAGATCTTCAGTGTGAAGAGCTCATTTTACGCGGACTGCCCATCAGCAAAGGGATTGGGATTGGCCTCCCCCTGTTCATGGTTGGCGCAGACGATGATATCCCTGAAATTCCGATCTTGAAAAAAGAGGTCGAAGCAGAAATTGAGCGCTATCGCAGAGCCTTGGACCAAAGCCGCAAAGATGTAGAAGATTTGCGCCGCCTCTCTTTGCAAGAAGGACCCTCAGAAATCGTAGCCATATTAGGCACCCACCTCGAGATCATGCAAGACCCCCTCATCACGGAAGTGATTGAAGAAAAAATCCGCCACAGCCAGCACAATACAGAAGTTGTCTTTCGCCATGTGATTGAAGAATACAAACTCCGCTTCAACACCGAAGACACCTATTTTCAAGAACGAGTCAGCGATATTGTCGACGTTTCCCGCCGCATTTTGAGCTATTTACGACCCTTGAGCCGCATTTCGATGAAAGAGATGCCCCATAATTCGGTTATTTTGACCCACGAGCTCGTCCCCTCCGAGACCATTGAAGCCACCACCATTCTCGTCAGCGGGTTTGTCACTGCCGCAGGAGGCATTACCTCCCACGTCGCCATTATCGCCAGGGCCAAAGGGATCCCCTACGTCGCCAATATTGACATGGACTTCATTCGCAAGTTACACCTCCGCTCCATCATCGTCGACGGATCAGAAGGGCTCGTGATCATCAACCCCACCCGTCAGACCTTAAAAAAATACCAACAGATGAAAAAAGAGCATATTGAAGAGTATAAGCTCCTCAGCAGCACCACCCACCTACGAGCCGAGACCCTAGACGGCTATGAAGTGCGCCTCTTTGCCAATTTAGAAAACCCCAAAGAACTCGAAGGCGCCCTCCAAAACGGAGCCGGCGGCATCGGCCTCTTCCGCTCCGAATACCTCTTCTTAACCCATCGGAAAATCCCCTCGGAAGAAGAGCAATTTGACGCCTATAAAAAGATGGCCCGCGCCCTCAAATCCAAACCCCTCGTCATCCGCATCTTTGACATTGGCGGCGACAAGAAAGTCGACCTCCACCCCGACCACCCCGACGCCAAGTACTTTCAGTCCATTGGAACCGAGCTCAACCCCTCCCTCGGCTGCAGAGCCATCCGCTTCCTCCTCCGCTTCCCCGAACTCCTCCACAACCAACTCCGCGCCATCCTCCGAGCCAGCGCCTACGGCGACGTACAGATCCTCATCCCCATGCTAGCCGACCTCTCCGAACTGCGCACCGTCAAAACCCTCGTCCAAAAGATCCAAGCCGAGCTCAAAGAAAAAGGGATCAGAACCGCCCCCACCATTCCCATTGGATGTATGATTGAAGTCCCCTCTAGCGCCATTATGAGCGACGCCATTGCCGAAGAAGCCGATTTTCTATCCATTGGCACCAACGACCTCATCCAGTACGTCCTCGCCGCCGACCGCGCCAACCCCTCGACCGCCGCCATCTACCACGCAGTCCATCCCAGCGTACTCCGCCTCATTCGAACCATCGTCACTGCCGCAGACCGCTGCCACAAACCCGTCATCGTCTGCGGAGAGTGCGCCGCCGACCCCCTCATGATGCCCATCCTCATGGGCCTCGGCCTCCGCGAGTTCTCGGTCGCCTCCCGCCACATCCCCTTCGTCAAGTGCACCGTCCGCAAATGGAGCATCCTCGCAGCCTACCGCCTCGCGGAGAGCGCCCTCGAATACACCTCCGCCGCCGAACTCAAAGCCTTCCTCGAGTCCGAGATCCGCCCAGATTCATAATAAATTTTTGCAATCAATTCATATTGAATATAAAGTGCCAACGCAGTAGAATCTTCCTCTCATAAGGAGGAAAAATATGTCATTTCCAAATATTGGTGAAATGTTGGCGAGTCTTGGACGCTTGAATGACGCGGTTGGAAGACTCTCGGCGAATATAGTGATTCTGAGGAGATCTTCCTCATCAAGTTATACAGATGTTGTGGAGACCCGCAATACCCAGACACTTGATAAGGCCCGAGAGAGAAACCGGGATGGAGTCGTCTACCTAACAGCTCTATTTGATGAAGTGATCAGGCCACTTACCTTAATTGAGACGGAACGCTTTAAGGAAACAGTGAGTGCCGACAACCCCGCACTTTTTATTGAAATTCCCCAGAGAGTGGTGCATAGACTGATTTCCTCACCTCTTCCCTTAAGAGCGCCCAACATTCCCTATTT
This sequence comes from uncultured bacterium, assembly GCA_964355615.1. Lineage (GTDB taxonomy): Bacteria > Chlamydiota > Chlamydiia > Chlamydiales > SM23-39 > CAIVVG01. The sequence continues at coordinate 5,056 of CAYHED010000040.1, read as the reverse complement.
TGCGAGAAACTATTGTGAAGAACTCGAAAGTTTGCGCACGAGACGGACCTACCCCATGACAGGGCACCCCCTTCAAAGTTACCATACCGACCGCGACCGTATAGCGACCCTCCTGGCCAGAGACGTAAACTTTACCGCTTCCATAGAGGGCGCCATCAACACCTGGTCCGCTCTGAAGGCTTGAGCGGCTCAAATTCTCATGTAGAGCTCCTGCCACAAGACGATTTTGCCATCTCGATTGAACTTGAGGATTAAAATAGCCTCAAAATTCTCTATAGAGCCATCCGTCCGAACGATATGGGCCTTCATCGGGATGACCACACTCATCCGATCGGTCACGAAATCACCTAACTCGTAACGAATGGTTCGAATGGAAGCTCTAAAGGCATTGAGAAAATCGAAGTAGTTCTCCTGGTTAGCCTCGTGACGCCGCCCGTTGGCAAGAACCAGGAACGTATCAGCGAAGTAGTGACCAATCTCCGACTTCTTTAAGTCGGCACTCGCCACCAAGTTCTTGGCATTCCACTGCAGAAGTTTTTGTGCGGTCTCAACGTGTTGCATGGGTCCTTATTTGCTCAGAGAGTTCTTTGACGGCATCCACGACTAACTCGGGCTGGCACCAGGGAATCATATGATCGCTGTTTTCAGCAATGATCTGTTTGGACAGGGGGAATCTAGAGACAAGCTCTTTTTGGAGCGCTCCCCAGACCAGGTGGAATTCCTTCCAGTACTCCTTGTGTCCAACCACAAGATTGGGCTTGAGCTCCGCTGTAATGATTGTACATGGCTTATCGGCGAGGGCTGAGCGATCCATCATCTCCAATTGAGACAAGCTGAGTGCGAGGTTAGCCGCTTCAGAGGAAGCTGCATGGCAGTATTTTGTCTTCAGGCATTGAGCTCGATGAATGTCCGATAAATATTCTGGCATGGAAGGCGCTATGATCTTCATATACAGGCCCGAAAATAGGCGGGGAATGCCCAATACGGACGCCCATTGAACTAGAGTGGGATTGCGCATGGCACGAGTCAAAAGATTGAGCGGGCTTGCAGGTAAACGTTTTTCCTGATCTTCATGACACGAATCCACCAACACTAGCCCAGCGACTTCCTCAGGAAAAGTGGCTGCAAAGAGTTGCACATTGCCCCCTCCAAGAGAATGCCCCACGAGAATGTAGGGGCCCGGAATATTTGCTTTTTGCAAGAGGGCGTGTAGTTCCTGCACGATCTGTCTGCTCGTACGCGGCTCTGGGCTTTTGTCGCTCCAGCCGAGCCCAGCCCGGTCATAGGATACGACCCGAGTAAACTGAGCGATTTCAGTCTGCACGCTCCCCCAACCAGCACTGATCCCCCCAAGCCCGGCATCCAACACCACCGTAGGCCCACCAGTTCCCATGCTATGCAGATGCAGTCGGTACCCGCCCACATCGACCAACGTCCCAGGCGGGGGGTATTGTTTCTCTTCGAGGCTCGCCCCGATGAGTTGATAGAGGATGCCACAAGACACAAGCAGGAGGAATGAGGCTGCGATCCAAAAACAAACTTTCATGGGAATACAGTATCAATTTCGAGCAATAGTGGTAAAGGGAAATGACTCCAGAGCAGGGTATTGAAAACAAATCGAGCCCCCTTGTACAATCTCCTCCTCAGGGAAAATGACATGATGAACACAAAAAACGAGTTAAAGTATCTATTTTTCATCATAGTTATTTTCATTTCCGCATGTATTGAAACCGACATCTATTTGCCGGCCTTCCCCGACATGATGGTTTGGTTTTCTGCCTCTGAAGGGGCGATCCAGAGCCTGTTGACCTGGAATTTCGTGGGCATCTGCATTTCTGGCCCCTTGTATGGTCCCCTTTCCGATGCGGTGGGGCGCAAAAGACCCCTGATGCTAGCCCTCCTGGTCTTTCTAGCCGGAAGCATCATCACCCTGTTCGCACAGAGCCTAGATCAGATGCTGGTTGGGAGAATCCTCCAAGGACTGGGAAGCGGAGGATGCTTCACTTTGGGAACGGCGATTATATTCGATGCCTTTCAAAAAGAGCGAGCCATAGTCGCACTCAACAACCTCAATACAATTGTCCCCCTCATTATGGCTGTCGCGCCGATGTTAGGAGGATTTCTCAATCAGACCTTTGGATTCCGCTCGAACTTTCTGGCCATTGCGCTCTTTGTCCTCTTGAGCTTTCTCATCTGCCTCTTTTTCTTTGATGAAACCCTCCCCAAAGAAAAGAGAAACCCCATCCAACTCCGCTCTATCCTGAGAGATTTTAAACTCGCCCTCACCAGTGTGGCTTTTTGGCAACTGACGATTGTCATGAGCGTCCTCTTCGCTGGATACATCGCCTTTTTGTCAGGCACTTCCGTTTTATTCGTCGTTGAATTTGGGATGAGCAAAGCCATCTTCCCCCTAATCCAAGCGGTGATTCTTGGCGGCTGGGTAGCCGGCAGCCTGCTCTTAGAACGAGCCATTGCGAAATGGGGAATCCCTCAGATTAAGAAAGCCGGAACGGTGCTCTCTGTTGCGGGAGGGATTATCTTGGCAATCGTCTCTCTAGCAGCCCCTCAAGACCCCTACCTCCTCACCAGCGGAGTCGTGCTCTACGCCTTTGGAGCCAATTGGATCATTGGCCTCTATTTCCCCGAAGGGATGGAACTCCTGCCCCACATCAAAGGAGTGACCGCCAGCCTCCTCACGAGCGCCCGCCTGGCTATAGCGGCCCTCGTGCTCGGGTTGACCAGTTCCCTCTATAACGGAACCGTTTACCCCCTAACTGCTGTCGTCTTTGGGTCGATCGTCGTGATCTTGCCCGCCCTCTTCTACTACGAGAAAGCAAAAGCCGCCCTCACTACACGATGAGATCAGCTAGAGAGACAATCTCTTTTTCGCTGTAACCGGTTATTTCAGAAATGGTTGCTAGGGGAAGGTTCTCCGCGAGCAGATTTTGGATCAGCCTTTTGCGCCCTTCTCGTATTCCTTGTTGGAGACCCTCTTCGTACGCTGCTTCAAGGCGACAGCGGGCATCCATGAGAGCCATCATATTGTTGTCGTAGGATCGTATCTCTTGGTCTGTCCAGCCGAAACGTTCAACGCTATCATAGGCATTGCGAATCTCGCTGTTGGAGGCAAGGGCGGGAATGATCTGGTTGCTGTCTCTGGCGTGCTTAAAGAAGTAGTACCACTGATCCTCAATCGTCTTAAGCTCTTCTGCTTTTTTGGTGAATTTAGGTAATTCCACGAACGTAAAGGAAAAATTCTTCAAATCCAGCCCTGCTATTTTTAGGATCACATGCTCAGACTTGTAGTCGGTTTTCTTGGGGAAAACGTTATATGAAGTGAGCGCCAAAAAAATGATCTCTTTTACATCACTGTATTTGCCCCCTTCATTGAGATGCTGGCCATATGTTTCAGCAGAATAATACTGGGCCCGTTTTTCAAAACCTGGGGTCTTCGAAACTTCCATTTCGACAATGTATCGACCCCCTCTTTGGTCTTTGATCAAAACATCGACCACACTTTCTTTTTGGCCCCGAGCAGAGTAGAGTGGGAGGGGATTGATAAACTCCAGGTCGAAAATCTGATCCTCTCCCTGCAAGTGCAGCACAGCGTTGAGAAAACTGATGGGGATATTTTTGCGCTTTTCATCTCCAAAAATCTTCTGAAAGGCCAAGTCGTTCTTAGGATCTAAATATTTAGTGAAGCTGAACATGCGTACATGTTACACCTGCCCAAAAGATGAATTCAAGCATCTTCCTTTGCGCAAGAATCCTCCCTATTGTATACTCTTCCCCAACTCCGGGAGAATTTTGTGAAACGACTCATATCGACTATCTGTACCATTTCCCTTTTATCTAGCGCATTCGCTGATGACATAGACCTAGCACCCCTGCTCACTGAAGAAGACACCCAAGAAGTGGTGGCCATCGACTCCACCCTCCTCACCCAGCCACCCGCCTTCTCAGAATTTGCGCAGCTTCCCACACCAGCCCTGCCCCCCATTCACAAAAGCCCCCTGATATCAGTTGGCCTCTCCTCCCTCATTCCAGGACTTGGGCACGCCTATTTAGGAGATACCCGAACAGCCCTAGGCCTCTTTGGAGGCACCTGCACAGGCATTAGCGTTGCAGTGATGTCCGCTATGTCTGGCGGCGCCAACCACCCCGGGTTCAGTCTAGGTCTTTTCTCCGCCCAAGCCGTGTGGAGCTATAGCGTCTACGCCGCCTACCGCGACGTACGCGCCCTGAACGGAGCCTCCAACTACACCTATCCAATGCCAACCGACACCTTTGCCGATGTAGTGACCGCCCCATTTCGTTGGAGCGTCATGAAGAAACCCGAAGTATGGGGAGGCATTTTAGGAGCCCTTGCCCTCGGAACAGCCGTCATGTATTTTGGCTATCCCCATGAAGCCCGTATCCAGTTACCCCGCCTCTCTACGAAAGACCTATCCCTCCATCCCGCCGTTGCTCTTCCCGTCGCCATTGGCGAAGAGTCTGCATTTCGCGGCTATATGCAGTCCTACGTATCGGAAACTTTTTCTCCCAGCGTAGGGATAGCAGTTTCCTCCCTCGCCTTTGGCGCCGTGCACATTCCCAACGCGATGAGCCTCCCACAAGAAACTCGATGGCGCTACTATTCCTTTAGCCTGCCACTCATCACCGGCCTCGGCGCCTACCTCGGCTGGGTCACGAACCGCAACCACTCTCTGAAAGAGAGCGTAGCCATCCACGCCTGGTACGACTTCGTGATCTTGGGCATCGGTGCCTGGGCCTCCCAGTCCGTCGCCGGCCGCTCCGACTTCTCCATGGTTATTCCGTTTTAATGAGAGGGTCACTTTCTAGGAAGTGAATTTTTTCTTGACCCCCTCTATTCCTCTTAGGTAAACTGACCGATTCAACAAATTTGGAGGAACTATGTTCAATCGTTTATGTACCATCCTTTTCTGAGTCGGCTGCTGCCTTGGGAATTTGATCCATGGCTATGAACGTCATGCACCCTCTTCTATCGATCCCCGCAATCAGTTAGGGGAAGAATGCACCCCACGAAAATATTATG
>CAYHED010000039.1:0-11074 GCA_964355615.1 uncultured bacterium | reverse complement strand
TTTGGGGGTTCTTATGAACCCCGCACAAACTTACTTTCTTACTCTTCTCTTTTCCTACTGTCAAAACTACCTGAACAGTCTCGCTGTTCTGTTCGCTTCTTTCGTCAGATTTCTGCTTGAAACGAAGCTAAGAACATACATGATTTCCCATTTTTTTGGCAATATTTCGACAGAAAATGGATGCAACTCATTGAAAACACTGAACTTACGTATATTTTAATCGGAGAAACCGGGCCCGCGCGGCAGCCCCTGCAAAAAAAGTGTTGCCAAGATTCAAGGCAAATATTTATTGTCAGGTTCAGAAACGGATCTCTTGGGAAATCCCTGGGGAAAGTTTTAATAGAGGGTGTCTAAACGGCAGCTCTCAACATGAACAAATTGGAGAATGTTATGCATTTCAAATGGAAAAGATCGTTTGGCGGGATGCTAGCGTCCTCTCTTGCCGCTCTTCTAGCGACAACGAGCCTGTACGCGATCCCTCGAGCTCATTGCGACTCGAAACCAGAGGTCTGTTGCGAAGAACCGAAACCCGGTCCTTTCGCGTTTGCTTTCCCTAAAGATATGAATTTGGCCTGCCCAAGAGATTTCTACATCCACGTAGATGGTCTTCTAATGCAAGCGAAAGAAGATGGCTTGAAATTTGCCGTGAGAGATTCCAATGGTATTTCTACTGCGATTGCAAATGGAGATGTCCTCGGATTTTCTGATGACAATAACGACTACGGGTTCCAGCCTGGCATGCGCTTTGGATTGGGATTCTATCTCAACCACGATGCGTGGAATCTCGATTTCAACTGGACTTGGTTGAATATCACCAACTACGAAAGCGTTTCTGCACAACCTAGTGGAGCTCTTGTTCCTCAGTTTGCTGTAGGTACAACTACCGCAGCCAACTCTTATGGTCCTCGAGCAAGCGCAAAATGGACGGTCCATTATGACATGTTGGACATTCGCTTAGCGAAGCCCTACCATGTGAGCCGCTACCTGGTCTTGAAGCCACACTTTGGTCTACGCGCTGGTTGGATTGACCAACACTTCGCCGTGGATTATGCAGGAACCACAGGCACTACTCAGTTTCACCAACACGCAGACAACGATTTCTGGGGCGTAGGCTCTCGAATCGGTTTTGATACTCAGTGGATGTTGGGCAAAGGGTTCTGGCTGTGTGGTAACTTCGCCGCTTCCATGATCTTTGGTAAGTTCGATGTCGACCAACATTTAGCTATGATGAATGCCGACGGCTATGATGTGACAGACGATTTCTATCAAAACACACCCAACATGGAGATGGTACTCGGGTTTGGTTGGGGACATTTCTTCAGCCGAAGCAAATACTATGTTTCTTTGGAAGCAGCGTATGAGTTCCACGAATGGTGGCATCAACTCAATATCCTTAAATTCGTAAGTGGAATGAGCTCAACTGGTGCCTTTACTAACGACACAGTGTCTCGTGGTAACTTCACTTTGAACGGATTCTCGCTGAAACTGGCTCTCGACTTCTAATTTGTACGAGCAGTCAGCACTATCATGTCGGGGCCCCGCAGCAATGCGGGGCCCTTTTTCGTTAGAAAAAAATAACCACAGAGACTAGGGAGGAAGAGGAGGAAGCACAGAGTCGAGGCGCCGCCTCGAGCTCCGCAAAAGGGCTTAGGCCCTTTTGAAACCCAAATCATAGGAGTTCAGAGGACGCCAGTCCTCTGATGGGAGCGCGAGGGCAAAGCCCTCGCCTCTGTGCTTCCTCCCTCTTCTCCGTCTCTCTGTGGTTATTTTTTCTCCTCTCCCCACCTACAACATCTGCTGCAGCAGAAAAACCCCCACGCCAGTAAAGTAGCTCACCAGAGCGGTCAAGCTGACCCGTTTGCAGTACCAGATAAAGTTGATTTTCTCCATCCCCATGGCGGCGACGCCTGCGGCAGAGCCAATGATCAGGATGCTCCCTCCTGTTCCTGCGCAATAGGCGAGCATTTGCCACAGCGAAGAGTCGACGGGATAGGTCGCAAGATCGTACATCCCCATGCCAGCTGCGACGAGAGGGACGTTGTCAACGACAGCGGAGACGAGTCCGATGATCACCGTCACAATCGACAGGTTGGGGATATAGGTGTTTAGAAAATAGGCCAAACTGCTGAGGAGGCCAGCGACGTCGAGGGCGCTGATGCAAAGCAAGATCCCCAAGAAGAAGAGAACTCCGGATGTGTCGATGCGGCGGAGCACTTCGGGAAGGCGTAGATGGTCCCTGGTTTCGTGAGGGGCGTGCATGAGGTCCGTGACGAGCCACAAGATGCCTAGCGCAAGTAAAATGCCCATGAAGGGGGGCAGTCCCGTCAGCGCTTTGAAAATGGGAACGGCGACGAGGGCGCCAATGCCGGTAAAAAATACGACGCGAGAGCCGGGCTCGACCGTTTCTTCGCGGGCTCTTGCTACGGCGCCTGCGTAATTGCCTTTGAGGTTCCATCCAAACAGGGCCAGTGCGGCGATCAGGGACAAGAAGCTGGGCAAGAAGAGCGCTTTCATGATGGCCCAGGAGGTGATATTCCCGTTGATCCAGAGCATGGTCGTTGTAACGTCTCCGATGGGGGTCCAAGCGCCTCCCGCGTTGGCGGCGATGATGACAGCGGCTACGAGAATCTTTCGATCCTTGGCCTCAGGAACCAGCTTGCGGAGGAGAGAGATCATCACGATGGTGGTGGTGAGGTTGTCGAGGATGGCGGAGAGGAAAAACGTAACAAACCCGATGACCCATAGCATTTTCCGTTTGGAGCCGGTGTGGATGAGGTCGGTGATGACCTTAAATCCTTTGTGGATATCGACGACTTCTACGAGAGTCATGGCGCCCATCAGAAAGAAAATGATTTGGCTGACGTCGTTGAGTTTTTCTCCGAGTGCGTGGAGGTTGGGCCCATTCCAAAAAACGAAGACCCAAGTGATGACAGCCATGAGCAAGGCCGAGGCGGTTTTATTCACCCTTAAAGGGTGTTCAAAAATAATGGCTAAATAGCCAATTGCAAATGCGGCAATCATGAGGCCGTTCATATAAAAAACTCCTATCGTATTTGAAGTATATCGTGCATCCGAATCAGTCCGACCAGCTGTCCCTTTTCAACGACGGGTAAAACTGTAATCCCTTTCATTTGTTGCATCGCCTCAAGGGCCAGTTGCCCAGGAGAAATCGTCTTAGGTCCCCGGGTCGCGAGGTCGCCGACTTGTCTTTCCAATACAGAGGAGCCTTGCGACTGGAGGGCTCTGCGCAAATCGCCGTCGGTGAAAATGGCTAATTCCGGATCGGCAATGAGTAGACAGCCGCACCGTTTCTCGGATAATTCGTGGAGCACATCGATCAGCCGGTCATCGGCTCGGCAGAGGGGCAGGGCATCCCCTTTCAGCATCAAATCCCCCACCTTCAAGGTGATTTTTCTTCCGATCAACCCGGCGGGATGGTTTGCGGCAAAGTCGTCCACGCTGAAATTTTTGGCCTTCATCAATCCGACGGCCAAACAGTCGCCAAAAATCAGTTGCACCGCGGTGGAAACGGTGGGGGCGAGGTTGTGGGGGCAAAGTTCCCGTTCCACGGGCAAGAAAATCGACAGGTCTGCGCCCGCTGCCAGCTGCGAAGAGGCTTTCGAGACGACGGCGATCGTGAAGGCTCCCCGCTTCTTCATGTGGGGCAAAAGGTGCAAAAGCTCTTCGGACTCCCCGCTTTTGCTAAATGCCATCCAGATGTCTTGGGGATGGACAAAGCCGATATCGCCGTGGAGGGCGTTCCCCGCATTCAGATAAAAGGAGCGGGTCCCGGTCGATAGGAGCGTGGTGGCGATTTTTTCGGCGATGTGGCCACTTTTCCCGACGCCAGAGAGGATGACGACCCCTTGACAAGCGAGGAGCTTTTCGAAGATCTTTTGGGCCGTTTCCAGGTCGATCCGATCGAGAAAGTGATTGAGAGATTGTCTTTGTTCTTCAAAAAGCTGTTTCAACATGCCCCTATTCTAACGCTTGTTTTTCTTGAAGTCTTCTAAAAAATCACATAGAGTTTGGGACATGAGCAAGATACCAATAGCAGTGGCCGACGGCGATGGGATTGGCCCAGAAATTATGGAGGCGACCCTCCACATCCTCCGTTCAGCTGGGGCCCAGATTGAAACGCACCCCGTCCAAATCGGGGAAAAAATGTTTCGCAAGGGAATTCCCACCGGGATCGATCCGGGGACGTGGGAGATCTTGCGCCACACCAAAGCCTTTTTAAAAGCTCCCCTTACGACTCCTCAAGGAGGAGGGTTTAAGAGCATCAACGTCACCATCCGCGGCGCGCTCGGCCTCTATGCGAACGTCCGCCCTTGCACCTCCTACTTCCCCTTTGTTGCGACCAAGCATCCTGAAATGGATGTGGTGATCGTCCGGGAAAATGAGGAAGACTTATACACGGGGCTAGAATACCGGCAAACCCCCGACGTGCCTCATGCGATCAAGATGATTTCTCGAGCCGGATCGGAAAAGATCGTCCGGTATGCGTTTGAATACGCCCGCTCTCAGAAGCGAAAAAAGGTCACCTGCTTCATCAAAGACAACATCATGAAGTTCACCGATGGGCTCTTTCATGAGGTATTTGACCAGATCGCTCAAGAGTACCCCGATATTCTGAGTGACCATTGGATCGTCGACATCGGAGCTGCCAAACTGGCCGACACCCCTGAAATCTTCGACGTGATCGTCATGCCCAACCTCTATGGGGATATCCTCTCCGATGTAGCGGCCCAAATCGCCGGTTCCGTGGGACTGGCTGGCTCAGCGAATATCGGGGAAAAGAGCGCCATGTTCGAGGCCATTCACGGCTCTGCGCCCAAGCGAGCAGGCCAAAACGTGGCCAACCCATCGGGACTCCTCCTAGCTGGCGTCCAGATGCTCGTCCACATTGGACAACACGAAATCGCCACCCAGATTCACAATAGCTGGCTCAAAACCCTCGAAGAAGGGATTCACACCTACGACATCTACAAAGAGGGCACTAGTAAAAAGAAAGTGGGGACCAAGGAATTTGGAGAAGCCGTCGTCAAAAATCTGGGAAAAATGCCTGAGCAGCTCAAAGCGGTCCACTATGGCCCAAGCGTAGCCGGCAAAGTGCACAAGACAACCCAAACCAACCCCGCTCGCCATCTCGTCGGCGTCGATGTCTTCCTCTATTTCAGGGGAACGCTGGCTCAGTTTTTACCTTACGTCTCTCACATCAATGCGGGGCCCCTCCACTTAAAACTCGTGGCCAACCGAGGCTCAGCCGTATGGCCCGAAGGGCACGCAGAGACTTTTTGCATCGAAGAGTGGCGCTGCCGGTTTCTCTCTGACGACGGAAGGGCTGTTTCTCAAAAAGAGGTCTTCCAGATTTTAGCAGCATTGGATCACGTAGATAGAGACGTCATTCGAGCAGAAATGCTCTACACGATGGATGGAAAACCGGGTTACTCAGTTTAGGCGAAAAAGGAACGATGTAACGATAAAAATATTCTGTCGCCGCTTTGCGGCGATTTTTTCTCTATCGTTATATCGTTAATTCTCTAAGATCCCTCTAAACACAATGCGTGCAGGGCCCTGCATCCACACTCCTTCCTTCGCCACCTCGATCGTCAGCTCCCCTCCAGGAAATGTGCACCTCACAGGCCCCTGCCGCCCCAGCACCGTCACAGCCGCCACGGCGCCTGTTCCACAGGCCCAGGTCTCCCCTTCCACGCCACGCTCAAAAGTGCGCATCGCGAGAGAGCCATCCACCTGAAGAGCAGCGAAGTTGACGTTCACCCCTTCAGGGCCAAAGTAGGAGTGGTGGCGCACAAAAGACCCCGCCTCGTCCAAGTTCAGAGAGGTGACGGAGGGGACAAAAACCACCGCGTGGGGCACTCCCACTCGGAGGGAATGGACTTCCCAGGAATCCAATGTAGCACAAGGTTTTAGCGGCGCAGGACACTCCATCCGCACACGGATCTCTTCTCCCACACATTCAGCCAAAACAACCTGCCCTGCCGTCTCAATCTGGTAAGGGGGCGGGAATCCTAAAGTCCCCAGAAAACGGGCAAAGCAGCGAAGTCCATTGCCACAGGTAGCTGCCTCTCCCCCGTCGCTATTGAAAAAACGCATTTTGCAAGGGGGTTGCAGGAGAATCAAGCCGTCGGCGCCAATTCCAAAGCGCCGATGGCAGAGACGCCGAGTGGCCTCTTTATCGTGAGTGGGGAACTCCTGCGACCGATCGTCGATCAGAACAAAATCGTTCCCGACTCCCTCACATTTAACGAAGGAACGCATCGACGTCTTTGAGAGACTCGACGACTTCGTCAATGAGACCGAACTCTTTGGCCTCTTGCGCGGTCATCCAATTATCTCGGTTGATCGCTTTCTCAATGACTTTGGCATCTTTGCCCGTTGCGTGGGAGTAGATTTCCACAATCATCGCCCTCGTTTTGAGCATCTCTTTAGCCTGGATGTCCAAATCGGTCGCTTGACCGCGGATCACGCCGCCAATCAGCGGTTGGTGGATCATGATGCGGGCATTTTTGGTCGCAAGCCGTTTTCCCTTTCCAGCGACGAGGCTCAAGAGAGAACCCATCGAAGCGGCCAAACCTGTCACCAGAGTCACTACAGGAGATTGACTCATTTTGATCTGATCCCAGATCGCAAAACCTGAGTCGACAGATCCTCCTGGGGAATTGATCACAAAGAGGATCGGTTTACCCGGAGCAACGTGGTCTAAATACCACAGGCGTCGGATCAGGTCTTTGGCGGAGTTTTGATCCACCGCGTCGGATAGAAAAATCCGCCGCTTTTCCATGAGAGCATGTTCAATTTTGTCGTTGAGTCCTTTCGGCATTTTTTCTTCGCGTTCGGCTTCGGCCATGAGAGAGCTCCTTTTCTTGTATTCTAATCTATGACGATCTCGGGGTAAAGAGGAAATCCTCTCAAAAGATCCGTTACCCGCTCTTGAGCCCTTTGCATCACGTGCGGGTCGATGTGAGCCTTTTTCTTCCGGTCGTCGCCAGGCTGGGCGTGCTTGAGGAGGGTGTGGATGATATCGGCGATCTCCTCCATCTCCAAAGGACCCATCCCCAACGTCGTCGTCGCAGGGGTCCCGATCCGAACTCCTGAAGTATCCCACGCCCCATTGGGGTCTTGGGGAATGACGTTCCGGTTGACCGTAAATCTCGCCTCTCGAAGAAGCATCTCCGCCTGTTTTCCGGTCAGGCCAAAGGAAGCGGCTACATTGAGGACAAGGAGGTGGTTATCCGTTCCGCCCGTAAGGAGTTTAATCCCTTTTTGCATCAGCCCTTCAGCGAGAGCTTTTGAATTTTCCACAATCCGGTGAGCGTACCTGCTAAATTCAGGTTTGAGAGCCTCTTTGAAGGCGACTGCTTTAGCCGCCATGACGTGGGGCAGGGGTCCGCCCAAAACCAGAGGGCATCCTCGATCGACTGCCTCTTTGAATTCACTCGTGCAAAGGACCATCCCTCCTCGAGGACCGCGCAGGGTTTTATGGGTCGTGGTCGTCACAATATGGGCAAACGGGATCGGATTGAAGTTGCCCTTCATCACTTTTCCGGCGACCAGCCCCGCAAAATGGGCCATATCGACCATGAGCACGGCGCCGACGCTATCGGCGATCTCCCTCATTTTTGCAAAATCGATGCATCTCGGATAAGAGGAGTAGCCGGCCAATAAGATCAGCGGCTTTTCTCTTTGAGCCTGCTGCTGCAACGCCTTGTAATCGAGCAACCCTGTCTTTGGGTCCACCTCGTACTGGACGGCCTGCATGATTTTAGCAGAGACATTGAGCCGGTAGCCATGGGTTAGATGCCCCCCCGAACCGAGCGCCATCCCCATCACCTTTTGATTGACCAAAAGCTGCCGCACTTTTTCATATTCTTCGGGGGTGAGGTCATTGAGAGTTTTCTTACCCAAAGCGGCCACTTCAGGCGTCTGGATCCTTTGGACCAAAATCGCCCAAAAAGCGACCAAATTGGCATCGATTCCCGAATGGGGCTGCACATAGGCGTGCTCTGCGTGAAAAATTTCTTGAGCAAGCGACGCCGCCAGCCCCTCTACGGTATCGACATTGTCACAGCCGGCATAGAATCGGTGACCCACAGACCCTTCACTGTACTTGTCGGTGAGCAAATTCCCCATCGCCAGCTGCACCGGCAAAGAAGAGAAATTCTCCGAGGCAATCAACTTGAGGTGGCTCCTCTGGTCCCTCAGCTCTTGGACAATGCTCTCGGCAATCTGCGGAAACTCAGAAGAAACCGCATCCAGAGCGGCCAGATAGGCAGTGGCGCCCGATGTCCGTTTGGATTCTGGCACCTGCAAAAAATAGTTCTTTAAGTATTTTTCCATATTCCAAGGAGTGTAGCCCACGTTCGATTATTTTGGAAAGACGCCTATAACCAACTAACCTTAAACTACTTAAGTTCTGTATTGCATATTTTTGCCAGAAGCTTTAAACTGACTCCATTATTTTCTAGAGGTATTCACTCATGCTTTCTACTCTTAAAGTGGTCTTAGACATTCAAGAACTCGATATGAAGATGATCCGACTGATGCGCCTGAAGAAGGAACGTCTCAAAGAGTTGCAACACATCGACTCTCTCAGACAGGAGCTCGGCAAACAGCAAATCGAGAAGCAAACTGAGATCGGCGAACTGAGCCGGACGATCGCCTCCCAAGAACTCAGGATCCTCGAAATCAAAGAACGGATCAAGAAGCTCGAAGGCAAACAAGCCACGGTGAAAAAAGTAGACGAGTTCAATGCCTTGACGCAAGAGATGTCCTCTTCCGAAAGAGAGCGCGTAGCGACGGAACAGATGACCTCCGACCTGATCGACAAGCGCAATATGGAAGAAGAGATCCTCGAGAAAATCAAAGACTCTTTAAAACAATCAGAAGAGAGCAGCCGCAACCTCGAACAGGAGATCAAGCAAAGTATCCGCCTGATCAACCAAGAGGGAAAAGAGATTCAAACCTCTCGCGAAGCTCTGGCTAAAACAGCAGACGAAGAAGTGATGCGCATCTACACTCGCCTTCTGAACAACAAAAAAGACCGCGTCGTAGTCCCTCTCGAAAACCGAACCTGCAGTGGCTGCCATATCGCCCTCACCGCACAACATGAAAACATCGTGCGCCGTGGAGAGAGACTCGTCTTTTGCGAACATTGCTCCCGCATTCACTACTGGCTCGACAACGAAGTAGTAGAAGGGGCAGCTGCCACACCAAAACGACGACGCAGGAAGTTAGCGAACGTATAGTCTCGACATATCGCGTTTCAAGAACTGGGAAGGTAGATCACCGCTGTCGTCAAAAACAGAGGAAAGTCTGGACTTCGCAGGAAAGGATACCAGTTAACGGCTGGGCGCCGTAAGGCGACGGAAAGTGCAACAGAAACTACTCCGCTTTCGCAAGAAAGAGAGGATGAAAAGAGGGTCTTCGAGAGACCCTCGCACTTCAGGCAACTGAAGGCGTTGTAAACCCTATCTGAAGCAAGGCCGAACCTGGGTGAGCGTTTTCCGCGCACAACTGCCATTTGTGGCAGGGAAACCCTAAGCTGGCCGCATGAGGGACTTGGCAACAGGCCCCCTAGAGGAATGGTGATTCTCGACAGAATCCGGCTTACCGCCTGCCCAGCTCTTGTAACGCGATATGAAGAACTTTTTGCTCAAACAACTCGTCCGATGGGGCCGCCCCAAACCCCATCCGGTCACCGGCCGGGTGCTCGTCGTCACCACCACCGCCCTCGGAGACACTCTCTGGGCCACCCCCGCCATCAAAGCCCTCCGTCCCCACTGTTCTCATCTAGCCGTTTTAACCAGCCCCCTCGGCAGCGGGGTGCTAAAGCACAACCCCGCCATTGACCAAGTGCACGTTTTGGGGGCATCGTTGTATAAAGAGCGATTTGATACGGTGTTGGTGTTTCACACTTCTCAACGCATCGTGCTCCCCCTTATTTGTATGATTGGAGCCAGCCGTATTGTGGGAACCGTGGGCATCAATAAGGGACTCGACTCGTTATTGACCGTGCCCCTACAGCCCGCCTATGAACATGAAATTGTTCGGCGGCTCCGCATAGCAGAAGTCATCGGAGTCCCAATTCCACGAGACCAGACATTGGAATTTTTTCTCACAGACGAAGAAAGGTTGCCGCAGAGAGAGGGAGGTCCTTGGATTGCCATTCACCCCGGCTCACAAGATCGCTTTAAGAGATGGCCCACCGAGAACTTTATCGCTGTGGGAAAGCGCCTTAAAGAACAAATCCCCGGATGCGAGATTTTAGTGACAGGAGGAGCGCGAGAGCGCCCCTTAATGGAAGAAGTCGCCAGGCAGATTCCGGGAGCGCACCTCGATCCAGAACGATCGCTCCGCTCCTTTGCCGCGCTGCTTGAACAGATGAACCTGCTCATCAGCAATGATACAGGCCCCACCCACCTCGCCTGGGCCCTCAAGCGCCCCGCCATCAGCCTCTTTTCCCCTACAGATCCCCGCCTTTGCGGCCCCCATCAAGCAGCGCACGCAGCGGCCATCGCCTACCCCCCCACCTGCTCCCCCTGCCTAAAAAGAGCCTGTCGCTCTCCGTTCTGTATGTTACAGATCGGAGTGGATGAGGTCGTGGCGACTGCTCAGAAGCTGTTATATGCGGCGGCTTGGTAGGCTCTAAAATCTCGCACTAGTTGATCCATTTCTTCGGGAGAGCTTTTCAGCCAGATTACTGTTGCTCCCTTACATCTCAGCGCTAATATCCCCGCTCGTGGATTCGATTCGATAGCAGCCAAGTCCTCAAATCCCACCGTGATGGGCCCGAACTTTACGGAACTCGCTATTTTTTTCTCTTCCTCATCAGGGGATAACGGCGTTATCCTGACTGGGACGAGGGATGTGGCGTGGTGCGCTGTCGGTCGTTCTATCAGTCTTGCGCTTGGTGTCATTATTTGCTCCTTATAAAAAAAATTAACCACAGAGGCACAGAGAAGAAAAATCTCCTGCCGCGTTTCGCGGCTAGAATCTTTCTTTTTTGCTCTCGCAAAAAAGAAAATCAATCCTCTGTGCTATCTCCTCTTTC
>CAYHED010000038.1:0-11143 GCA_964355615.1 uncultured bacterium | reverse complement strand
TCGTCGTTCGGAACGCTACGCTTGGATCTGGCTTTGCCTCGCTCGACCGAATCCTGTGATGAATTTATGAAAGAGGCTGCTTCTCGCAAGACGAGAAAATGCCAGTAGGCGCCCATCTGGGAAAATTCTTTTTCTAGCGTCCGGCCCACCGCTTCTAGCTCTTTTTGGTTTTGGAGCGAGGCGAGCTGCTGTTGGAGCTTTGCTAGGAGGGGATGCTCATGGACGGGGGCCCAAAGATCCTCGGCTAAAGTCAGCGATTTGAGCGCGGTGAGGATGCTGGGCTGCAAGGTCCCAAAATCCTTCTTCAACATCGTGGCTGTGAGGATGTAGGCTTTTGTCCCTTTCACGAAGAGGACTTGAAGAGATTTCATGTCGCCCCAAGGAGAGGGTCCTGAACTTTCTGTCAGTCTCGCGTCGCCTGCGGCTACACGAAATTTGCCGAGATCGCGCCAAGAGGTGCCGGGCTCTGCTAAAATGTGCTCTTTGGCTCCTTGCACATATTCCTTCAAAGAGCAGTCGACCTCTTCAAAGGCTAAGCTGATATTGGGGGCAAATTCAGTGGGGTTTTGCGCAGGTCCGATAAAGGCGAGCTCGATCGGGGAGGCGGGGTCATCTGTTTTTGCAGGTTGCCAGCCCGAAGGGGGGGCAAAATAGCAAATCGTGGCGAGGAGATAGAGAAACATCCTTACTCGCTATGGCTGTGGTCATTTTTGATGAGGATCGAGATCGTGGCGATACTGCCCGCAAGGAGAAAACCCCACCCCATCATCGACAAGGCGGTTGCACTGCGGGTCGCATACCCAGCATTACTCCCTCGGTTCGATTTCTTGGGGTGAGTGTTGGCTTCTTGGCCCGTTGCAGAGAGGCATAGGCTTAAACACAAAAAAGTAGAGATAACTTTTCGCACTTATGCCTCCTTAAGTCGGGTTAGTGAGAAGCTGTTGAAGGAGCTGAAGTGGCCGCAGCAACAGTGACTCCCACTACTACGCCAAGAACTGCAAGTCCTGCTAATCCAATCCCTAATGCCAACCAGCCCGATTTTTTGCTCGCGGCGGCCGCTCTTCCGGCAGGTTTAGGCGCTGGTGTAGATTGCTGCGCTTGAGCTACGTTGCCGCAGAGAAGAGCAAGTGTTGTCATACATACTGTGAGTTTCTTCATAGTCCGTCTCCAAGAGGTGGTTTTGTTTTCAATTCTCCTTATACTGATTTCCTCAAATATTTGCTAGCAGAAGAAAAAAAACCTACGGAGAAAAATATAGATCTGTGTAGAATTAGGGATTCGTAGTAAGGATGTTGGACATGAAATTAGAAACCGGTAAAGACAAGATCCAGAAGATTTGCGACGCGCTGCGCAAAGAGACTCTTGAGCCCGCCAAGCAAGAGGCGCGCGAGATTGTGGAAAACGCTCACCTTCAGGCACAAACGATAACGACAGAGGCCAAAGAGAGGGCGGACAAGCTCTTGGGTCAGGTTAAAACTGAGATCGAAGAGAAGAAGAGGGTTTTTGCCGCCTCGATGCAACTTTCTTGCCGTCAGGGGATTGAGCAGCTCAAGCAGAAAATCGAGCAGGAGCTGTTTGACAAGGAGCTCGTCTCGCTCATCCATAAATCGATGGCGGACCCCAAGGTGATTGCGGGGCTTTTGAGCTCTTTTATGCAGTCGATGCAAGAGAAGGGGGCTACCGAAGATTTTGTGGCTCTGATTCCGAAGAACATTTCCCCTCGCTCCATCAACGCGCTTCTCGTCTCCAAGGTGTTAGAGCGGTTGGAGGGGCAGTCGGTCTCTGTGGGGGATTTTGAGGGGGGAGTCCAGATCCGTCTGAAGGACAGCCATGTCACGGTGGATATTTCCGATCAGGTTGTGCGAGAGATTCTTGCTCGCTATCTTCGAAAAGACTTCCGGGACCTGGTCTTCAATGTCTGAGGGAAAAGGGGAAAAATGAACCACAGAGGCACAGAGAGAGAGAGGAAAGCACAGAGAAAAAAATTCTCCTTTTTGCGAGGGCAAAAACGCGGCAAGAAGCCTTTCTTTATTAATCCTCTGTGCTTTCCTCTCTCTCTCTGTGCCTCTGTGGTTAATTTCCTTGCTTGGGAGTACGCCCATGTCTAATTACTACTTTGTCATTGCGGCGCTTCCCCCTCTCGAAATCGGCCTTCGGCCGGAGCTCTCCTTCAAGGGGGTGCGGGAGATGCTTGCCCTCAACTTAAGCTCTAGCGATTTTCGGCAGACCAACTATCTGCTCGGACCGATTGACCTGTATAACTTGCGCGCCTTTTGGCTCGGTCTTCCCCTCGATGATCGGGGGAACTATTCCGATGGAAAGCAGTTGGAAGAGGCCCTTCTTGTCCGAGAAGGGCTCCCCGGTTACGTTGTCGATTTTCTCGATCGGCATGAATCCAATGAGGAAAGGCTCCACAATTTCTCTGCTCTCTTTGCAGAGATGTACCGCGTTGAGCCGCCTCACTGGGCCCCTTTCTTGCACACCTATTTTAGCCAAGAGAGGGAGATCAGGTTAGTGCTCCTCGCGCTCAGGGCCAAGGAGATGAAGCGGGATATTGTCAGGGAACTTCAATTTGAAAATTTTGACGATTCACTCGTCGCCCATATTTTAGCGCAAAAAGATGCTCTCGATTATGTGCCTCCTGCAGAATATGAAGATTTAAAAGCTCTCTTCATAGAAAATAAGAGCGATCCCCATCGTCTCGAGCGAGCGTTGCTCAAATATCGCTTTGAGAAAATTGAGGACGGAGAAGAAAACCACGATTTTACGATAGGCCGGATCTTAGCTTATCTCGCTCGGCTTCTCCTCGTCGAGTCGGTCTCTCGCTTGGATCAGGAGTGGGGAAAAAAGAAACTGGAAGAACTTGAGTTACTGTAATGAATAAAAAAACGCATGCTGTCGGCACTGTAGTGCAGGCTTTTGGAAACCTCCTACACGTCCGTTTTGAAGGGGCGATCAAGCAAGGAGAGGTGGCTCAGATCCGGATCGGAGAAGAGGCTCTTTTGGCGGAGGTCATTGAGATCGCAGGGGACGAGGCTAAAGTCCAGGTCTTTGAAGATACCCATGGGATTAAACTCAATACCCCTGTCCGCTTTTCGGGCCACTTGCTCGAAGCAGAACTTGGCCCCGGCCTTCTCACTTCGATCTTCGACGGCTTGCAAAACCCGTTAGAAAAAGTAGCCAGTGCAACGGGCGTCTATCTCACTCGGGGCGTCTATCTACCTCCTCTCGATCGGAGACAAAAATGGGAGTTCACTCCAGTTGCCAAAGTGGGGGATATCCTTTCTCGTGGAGATACTCTTGGATTTGTCATGGAAGGGCGTTTCAAACACCTGATCATGGTCCCGTTCTCTCAGTTTGGACAAGTAAAGATCACCCACGTGGCCAAAGCGGGCTCCTATACGATCGATACCGAAATCGCTCGGAGCGATGAACTGGTCTTCACCATGGTTCAACGCTGGCCTGTGAAAAGCGCCCTTTTCGAAGGAAAAAAGACCCGTCCCACCCGGATGATGGATACCGGGCTCCGTATCTTAGATACCCAATTCCCTGTTTTGAAAGGGGGCAGTTTCTGCTCTCCAGGACCTTTTGGCGCGGGCAAAACGGTGATGCAGCACCACCTCTCAAAGTACTCGAGTGTCGATATCGTTATCATCGTCGCTTGCGGAGAGCGGGCGGGAGAGGTGGTCGAAGTCTTGCGGACCTTCCCCGAACTGAGCGATCCTCACACAGGTGAGCCGCTCATGCGCCGCACCGCGATGATTTGCAATACCTCCTCGATGCCCGTTGCAGCTCGCGAAGCGGCCGTGTATATGGGAGCTACCATTGCTGAGTACTACCGCCAAATGGGGCTCGATGTGCTCCTCTTGGCAGACTCCACTTCCCGTTGGGCCCAGGCCATGCGCGAAATGTCAGGCCGTCTAGAAGAAATCCCCGGCGACGAGGCCTTTCCCGCGTATCTCGCATCTCGCATCACCTCTTTTTACGAACGGGCGGGCGAGTTGCTCTTGAAGAGCGGAAAAAGAGGGTCTCTCACAATCGGGGGGAGCGTCTCTCCTGCGGGAGGAAACTTTGAAGAGCCTGTTACACAGGCATCCCTTCTCGTTGTGGGGGCTTTCCACGGCTTATCTCGGACCCGTTCCGATGCTCGTCGCTACCCGGCCGTCGATCCGTTGATCTCTTGGAGTCGCTATCTCAAAGCGGTGGGAGAAGAGCTCGAAGCCAGATTCCCCCAATGGGCAGAGAAAGTCAAACTGGCAGCAACGCTCTTGGCTCGAGGAGATGAGATTGGCAAGCGGATGGAAGTCGTCGGCGAAGAGGGGGTCACGATCGACGATATGGTCGTCTACCTCAAAGCGGAGCTCTATGACTTTTGCTACCTGCAGCAAAACGCCTTTGATAAAGAGGATGCCTATTGCCCACTGGATCGGCAGATGGAGATGTTCGAGATCATCCAAAAGATCTTTGAAAAGCGATTTGCCTTTGACGTTCATGATGCGGCGAGAGCCTTCTTTCTCAACCTGCAAAACGAACTCAAAAATATCAACTTCTTACCCCACAAATCGCATCGCTATACAGAGGCTCTGCGCGCAGTGGTTAAAAAAATCGACGGTGGAACATGAGAAAAGTATACGATCGAATCATCGACCTGCGAGGAAATCTCATTACCGTCGCAGCAGAAGGGGTCTCTTTAGGGGAAATGGCTGTGGTGCACAAGGGGAATGGAACCCAGACCTATGCATCGGTGCTCCGCTTTGATGGAGACCTCGTGACTCTGCAGGTATTTGACACAGCGCGAGGGATCTCCACGGGAGATCGGGTCACTTTTCTCGGCCGGCGCGTCCAAGCCATGTTCACAGACGACCTGATGGGAAGACGCCTGAACGGACTCGGCAACCCCATTGACGACGGACCCGAAATCATCGGAGAAGAAGTGGACATTGGGCAGCCCTCCTTCAATCCGACCCGCCGCATCATCCCTTCCCAGTTGGTCCGGACCAATATTCCGATGATCGACCTCTTTAACTGCCTCGTCAAATCGCAGAAAATCCCTATTTTCTCCGTCGCAGGAGAGCCCTATAACGCCCTCCTCATGCGGATTGCCAACCAGACCAATGCCGATGTGGTGATCATCGCCGGTATGGGACTCCGCTTTGACGACTATCAAGCCTTCATCGACAACGCAGAGAAAGCCGGTTCGATCGAAAAGACAGTCATGTTCATCCACCGAGCCACCGACCCCGTTGTCGAATGCCTGATCGTCCCCGATCTGGCCCTGGCCGTGGCAGAAAAATTTGCCCTCGAAGGGAAAGACGTCCTCGTCCTCATGACCGACATGACCGCCTTTGCCGACTCCATCAAAGAGATCGCCATCACCATGGATCAGATCCCCTCGAACCGAGGCTATCCCGGATCGCTCTATTCCGACCTGGCCTCCCGTTACGAAAAGGCAGTCGATATGGAAGGGAGCGGCTCGATCACGATCATTTCCGTTACGACCATGCCCGGCGGAGATGTCACACACCCCATTCCCGATAACACAGGCTATATCACCGAAGGGCAGTTCTATCTCCACGACGGCTCGATCGACCCCTTTGGATCCCTTTCCCGCCTCAAGCAGCTCGTGATTGGGAAAGTGACCCGCGCAGACCACGGCGACTTGGCCAACACGATGATCCGCCTCTATGCCGACTCGAAAAAAGCAAGAGAGCGGCAGGGGATGGGCTTTCGCCTCTCTCGTTGGGATGAAAAGTTGCTCCGCTACAGCTACCTCTTTGAAGAGAGGATGATGAGTTTGGAGGTGAACCTTCCCCTAGAAGAGGCGCTCGATCTCGGCTGGCTCACATTGGCCGAGTGCTTTGATTTAGAAGAAATTGGGATCAAGAAACAGCTTTCAGATCAATACTGGCCAAAAGAGCGATGACTGTCAGATTAACGAAAAATGAACTCCGCATCCAGCAGACCAGGTTAGCTCAGCTGGCGAGGTACCTCCCCACGCTGCAGCTCAAAAAAGCGATGCTCCAGATCGAGGTCAATACTGCAGCAGGCGAAGTAGCCCGCTTGCGCGAGCAGATGGGCGCCCTCCACGGCAAGGTGGAGCCCTTTAGCGCTCTCCTCTCCGAAAAAGTCGTCTGCGACGTCCTCCTTTACGCAGACGTCCTCCATGTAAAAAAGCGCTATGAAAACGTCGCCGGCGTAGAGATCCCCATTTTAGATAAAATCGTCTTTCGCCCCTCTGAGTATTCCCTCTTTGATACACCCGCATGGACCGACCCTGCGACCGCTTTGCTCCGCGAGCTGGTGACTGTAAGAGAGACCATGCATATTGGAGAGGAAAAAAAGCGCGCCCTGGAAAAAGAGCTCCGCGACGTCTCCATCCGGGTAAACCTCTTTGAAAAAGTACTCATCCCCCGCGCAGAGGGAAACATCAAGAAGATCCGGATCTTCTTGGGAGATCAGCAGCTTGGCGCTGTAGCGCAGGCAAAAGTGGCGAAGAAAAAAATTGCGCTCCGCGAGGCAACCCGATGAAAAAAATGAAAAAAAATAACCACAGAGACTTTAGAGAGGAGAGAGGTAGCACAGAGGATCGGTTTTCTTTTTTGCGAGGGCAAAAAAGAAAGAACCGGCTTGCCACTTGCCGCGTTTCGCGGCAGGAGATTCTCCTTTTTGCCCTCGCAAAAAGGAGATTTTTCTTCTCTGTGCTACCTCTCTCCTCTCTGTGTCTCTGTGGTTATTTTTTATTCCCCATGCAGGAGTCCCGATGATCATTCCTGTTGAAAAATACCTCATCTTCGGCGCAAAAGATCAGATCGATCGCTTCTTTGGGCTCGCTCAAAGAGCAGGCATCCTCGAGTTCATTGGCCTCTCCCACAAAAAAGCACTCGAGCTACCCGAAGGGGCCAAAAAGATCCTGGCCGCCATGAAGGTTGCCCGCCAGCACACACCCGATTTTAAGAAAAATCCCCTCTTTTACTCCGATGCAGTCACCTGCGCTGAGGACATCTTAGCCTCTCACATGACCTACGAAAAAGGGCTCGAAGAGCAGCGGATGCTCCGCGCCGAAATCTCCCGCATTGCCCCCTTTGGCGCCTTTTCCTTAGCCGAGATCGCCGAAATTGAACGAGATGGAAAACGGGTCCTCCAGTTTTTTTGCATGAAAAGCACCCTAGCCCATCAGATCGTCCACCCGCCCGAAGTGATCTACGTCGGGGGCGAATATGACCTCGACTATTTTGTAGCGATCAATTCCGAGCGGACACAATACCCCAAAATGATCGAGATCCTGATTGATAAACCCGCGCACGAGCTCCGCAAACAGCTCGAAGAGCTAAAAATCAACCTGCTCAAGACAGAATCGGAGCTCCACGATTCGGCCAACGCCCTTCCCTTCTTGCAAAACGGCTTAAACGAATACCTCAATGAGCACTATCTCGCCCTAGTCAAGCACGATGCGATTGCTCCCTTGGAAGGATCTCTCTTTGCCATCGAAGCATGGGTCCCTAAAAATAGAGTGACCACCCTGCAAGGGCTCCTTAGCGTCCTAGCCGTTTCGTCAGAGCGCATTGAAATTGAGCCGGCCGATTCTATCCCCACTTATATCGAGAACCGAGGAGTTGCTAAAGTGGGGGAAGACCTTCTCCATATCTACGACACCCCCTCGCCGACAGATAAAGACCCCTCCTTGTGGGTTTTGGTCTTTTTCTCCTTCTTTTTTGCCATGATCACCTCCGATGCGGGTTACGGCCTTCTCTACCTTGGAGCAGCTCTGTTTTTGAGGTGGAAATTCCCGAATATTCAAGCCTCCGGCAAACGATTCATCAAGTTGCTGACGATCCTCTCTTGTTCGTGCATCGTATGGGGAGTCTTGACAGCGTCTTTTTTTGGGATTGAAATCGGCCCAGAAAACCCCCTTCGAAAGACCTCCTTTCTCCACTATTTTGCCGTTCAAAAAGCCGAGTATCACATGGAGCAAAAAGATGACGTCTATCAAGAGTATGTGCACCTCTATCCAGCCGTTGCGGAAGCCACTGACGGGCACGATTTTCTTGTAAAAGCCTCAGCCCCCGCTTTAGAAGGCGGCATCAACTACAAAGCCCTCAGCGATTTTTACGACAACATCTTGCTAGAATTTTCCCTCATGGTAGGAGTGCTACACGTCAGTCTCTCATTTTGCCGCTACATGCGGCGCAACTGGTGCGGATTTGGTTGGATCGTATTCATGGTGGGAGGCTACCTCTTTTTCCCCTCCGTTCTGAGTGCGACATCGATCGTCAACTTTATGGGGTGGGTCTCCAAGCCAGTGGCTACAGCAATCGGCCTCCCCATCCTCTACGCTGGCCTAATCGCTGTATTCATAGCAGCTTTGGCCCAAGGGAAGCGGTGGATGGCGCTCCATGAGATCACCAACGCAGTCCAGGTATTTGGCGATGTGCTCTCTTACCTCCGCCTCTACGCTCTTGCTTTAGCAGGGATGATGATGGCCAGCACATTCAATAACCACCTCGGGATCGACCTCGGAATCGTATTTACGATTCTGTGTATTATCATTGGGCACACGATCAATATAAGCCTCTCGTTGATGGCAGGAGTCATTCATGGACTTCGCCTCAACTTTTTGGAATGGTACCATTATAGTTTTGAAGGAGGAGGCAGATTATTTGCCCCCCTTCGGTTACGCAAAGTGAAATAGGAGTGATGTATGGATTTTGAGATGATAGGCCCCGCTATTGTGATGGGGATGGGCTGCATAGGCAGTTCGATTGGTTGCGGGATGGCCGGCATGGCCTCTCACGGCGTAATGACACGCGTTGACGAAGGACACGGCAAATTCATCGCTATTTCAGCGATTCCCTCCTCTCAGTCGATTTACGGATTCGTCCTGATGATTGTGATGAAATCTCACCTGAAAGCAGGAACTTTATCCCCCGTTACAGCCATTGGTGTTGGCCTGTTTGTCGGCCTCGCGATCATGTTTTCTGCGATTTACCAAGGTAAATGCGCTGTGACAGCGATCCAAGCGTCAGCCAAACAACCAGCGATCTACGGAAAGATGTTTGCCTCTCTCGGCATCATTGAGTCATTTGCTCTGTTCGCGTTCGTATTCGCACTGATGTTAATTTAATTAATAGGGACTGGTTTCCAGTCCCTTACATAAGGATATGCATGGCTTCACCTGTTAAGGGAGGACCCTGTACGGCCCCTTGCTGTACCGGAATTGAGAAAGGAGTTGAGGAGCGGCGCGGGCTGATTATACAAAACCTGCGTATCGCAGCCCTGTATGAAATCGACCGCCAAGAAAGGGAAGCGAAAAGAGCAAGAATTGGAGATATATCACCTGTGGAGGAGATCTTTGTACTTCCGTCACAATCTGAGTCCCAAGAACCACTACCGGAGCTTGCGCCCCCCTTGCTACTGAGCCCTCTTCGAGGAGCCGATGTAATACCATTTATCGAAAATAATCTTTACTGATACGCAGCGTATTTTGCCGAGGACCAAAGTCTGGAGTTCGAAGCCAACTCAGAGAGTTTTCGAGAACGAAGACGAAGGCCCGCAGGTAAAAGACGCCCGTAGCTGTGAAGATTATTTTTGATAAATGGTATAAGGTCCCCATTCCTAGAACAGACCCTCTATCTAGAGCCGATATAACTTCAGCGCCCCTTGGCAACCATAGGTTTTAGAGTGAAGGAAAAAGTACGAGTCGTTGCTCATCAAGATGAGAAAGTTAGTGCTGGGCTGTATTCTTCTGGGCGAGAGATCCAGGCTTTGCCCGAAGCGTCTTTGACAAGAAGCGGTAAAAGGGATTGTTCAAGATGTTCTGGGCGAATACGGGCCTTATCGGTCTTTTTTTTCCCAAACCACACCGAATCTCGCCGCCGATTTCGAACTAGTCCCTTTTTAAAAATATTGCTTCCTTGATTTATCAGAATTCGGTTAAGCTCCTTCCAAAAGCTACCCAAAGGGACCAAAGATGAAACGTTATATCCTCAATGCTATTTTTATTTTTATTGCCACTATACAGCATGTCTACTCGTCAGAGCAGCTTGAGTCGGATAGTGTGTCCGATCAGCAAATGCAGACTTGTTTGGTGTCTGACACATTTCAAAATCTATCTCTCGTATATTCCTATGAACATTCCAATTGGGAATTACGGGTGATCTTTAATCCACAGTACGAACAAATGGAACTGGGTAACGGCCAGTCTTCTCCGTTTCAGTTTTACTATGGAATTTTTTCACGGGATAGAATTCCTGAAAGTCTAGAAAGTCATTTAAAGGGTATTGTTGAGAACCAGCTAAAAAGCTTGTCAGGAGGGCATTGGGGTTTTTCCTCAACGATCAACGACACACTATCCATTGATTATTTTGCTGGTGCAACAGCAGTCCCTGGAACGGGAAGATCTCAACCTGCTACACAAAATGCAGTTTCTGAAGAAGCCATACAGGTCAGTCCAGAGGAGAGCAGTTTTGACCGAGAGGTGGGTGAGTTTTTTAAAGGACAAACCTTTGGCAAGCTATCTCTCAACTATCCGTGGGAGGGAGAATCCTATCCCGTGTATTTTGTACACAATCCGATGAGGGAAGCGCTTTTTTGTGACGAGCTCTCAAAACCTGTGCGATGGCCGCTTGCTATGACCATCGACGCCGCCTCCTATCCCTTATCTCTCGCTGCACATATAAAAAGCTTGGTTCCCAGTGAGCTCTTAAAAGATCACGATACCGTTATCGATTCTGTCTATAAAAATGTGCGTCCTATTTTACTGCTGAATCAACTTGAAAATCTCGATGTGGATGCTGAAATGAAGGCTCTCTTTGCCTCAGATCAGTTAGCTAAGAAATCCTTGTATTATGAACTGGATGGCAATTTTTACGGGGTTTTTCTGATTCACAATCCAGAACGATTGAACCTCACATCCACTCTCGGTTTTGATACTTGGGAAAACGGACGATTGAGTCACACGTCTACTTGGAATTCAAAAATTGGCATTTTTGTCGACAAAGAGGCCCCCCAAGAGCTCATTGATCATCTTGCAAAGTCCTATGAACTTTCCTATTGGGATAGTTATTGGAATCTTTCCATCCATAACGGAGACAAAGTGGAAGTTCGTTATTTCAAAGATGTCTGGAAATATAAATATACTCCCTAT